>NZ_JBCOAB010000029.1:0-50074 GCF_040227035.1 Clostridium sp. RTP31139st1_H3_RTP31139_211217 | reverse complement strand
ATGAACGTACCCGTATGGGTTATTTTTTTTGCAATTAATTAGTGTTGCACTTGATATTGTAATTTATCATATAATAAAAAACAACAATAAAAATGGCTTTCTTTATCGTTTTACATTCATTTATTATTTGTAAATTCTATTTTTATATGCAAAACAATGTGAAAGCCATTCTTTTTTTTAAGGGAAGCTCCTCCTTAACCGTCGGATGAGTACACTAAAGTGTACTTTCAGCTGGCCAAATTGAAAATTTGGAGCTTCAAGCAAGTTCGCTTAACTAAATCGAAGATTTAGAAGCATTTTTCAAATGAAACTCCTCCTCCTAACCGTCGGATGAGTAAGTTCGCTTAACTAAATCGAAGATTTAGAAGCTCACTTATATTATAAAACTGCTTCTATTTTTTGATGTTTCACCATCTTTATCAAAGGCTTCAATACTTATTTTTATTGTTCCTTTTACGGTAAATGGTAATTGATTTATATTAATTGAAAAACTAGTATCCTTTGCATCTACTGTTCCTATCCAGTAATTATTTGCAAAAATATTATATCCAACTAAATCAGCGTCAGTATTCTTTTTCCAACTAACATTTAAAATATTTCCTTTTCTACTAACAGTAAGTCCTGCAACATTTCTAGGCTGAGTTAATAAATCTATACTATCTGGTCCCCAATTGGCATCTACTTTACTAGTAACTCCTCCTACTGTAGCTGATTCACTATATTGCCATACTCTCCATCTTGTCCATCCCCCTACATCAGGTGGAACTGGTGCATTGCCAGGAATTGCAGTATAATGAGCAATCCATAAAATCATATTCTTTAATGGATATCCTTCATTAGGTATATAAAAATTATTATACATTTCCACAAAGAATACACCTGTATAAAGCATCAATCTTCTTCTAGTCTTTTTCTCGAATCTTTTTCTAAATCTATCAATCCAATTTATCAATGCTGATGTAGAAATTGAGTTATCAGTAGGTGTTTCAACATCTAGTACTGGAAATAAATCTCCATAATCTTTTTCTCCAAATCCCTCTTGAAGTATATTTATAAAATCATCACATTGAGAATCAGCTGTAGTTAGATCATAACTAGGTACTCCAAAGTGGTATGCTCCAACTGGTATTTTAAAATTTCTAGCTTTACCTGCAAATTCCAAAAATTTCTTATCAACTCTAAACCGTCCTGAGGCTGACCCTGAAGATCTTAGGTATAAAAAGTCTATAGTTGTTGCAAGAACAGAAAAATCCACCCCTTGTGAATATTCATTAATATCTATACCAAATAGACTTTTATCAGTTCTATTTTGCATAAGCCCTCCAATAAATAAAATTCCTTAGTATTATACTATTTTAAAATTTATTTATTGTTACAAAGTTTTGATAGTTAACAGTTAATAGTGAATAATTAATAGTTAAGGTATAAACTCCTAATGGAGTTTTTAAAATATATATTTTTTAATTCAACTTATCTAAATTTACTCATTAACTACTAATTTAAAACCCATCTACCTTGGCCGCTAGAATCTTTCCGGAACCACAGGTCTGACCTGTGGTATTCTAAATACAATAAAAAAACTAGAATCATAAAAATATGATTCTAGTTTTTTTACTTAATTAACTCAAAACTATTAACTATCTTAATGACTTCTTTTTACTTTCATAGATGTTTCTATAATCTTATCTAATAATCCAGAATAACTAATATTTATTGCTGCAGCACTCTTAGGGAAAAGACTTGCTGGAGTCATTCCTGGTAAAGTATTGACTTCTAATATATATGGTATTCCATTTTTATCTACTATCATATCAACTCTAGCATAAACTTGACATTTTAATGCCTTATAAGTATCTAATGCCATTTTCTCAACTTCTTTATGAAGATTTTCTTCTAGTTGAACAACAATTTCATCTGCTCCATCTGCTGCGTATTTTTGAGTATAATCAAAGAAATCTGAATGTGGTTTTATTGCTATAACAGGCCACATTTCACCATCAAATACAGGACAAGTTATTTCTTCTCCTTCAACAAACTCTTCAATCATTACTTCACAATCCCATTTTAAGCCTTCTTCAACTGCTGCTCTTATTTCACTTTTTTCTTTTACTTTAAATGTTGCAACACTTGATCCTCCATTAGTAGGCTTAACAAATACAGGATATCCCATTTCCTCAATCTTATCATAATCAATTTCATCAACAGACGAAACATTTATCCATCTAGCTGTTCTAATATCATTTGCTTTTAAAACTCTCTTTGTAAAATCTTTATCCATACATACGCCTGAACTAATTGGTCCACATCCTGAATATGGTATATCTAAAGTTTGAAGTACAGATTGAACAGTTCCATCTTCTCCAAATTTTCCATGAAGAGCTAATAAAGCAAAATCAAGGCCTTTAACTTTTGTTATTATATCTTCTTTATTATCTATTACTACAGGTATTACCTCATATTTAGTTTTATCTATTTTTTCTACTATAGAATTACCGCTTTTAAGTGAAATTTCTCTTTCTGATGAAATTCCTCCCATTATTACTCCAACCTTCATTCATTTCCTCCTACAATTGCATTTAATTTAATAATTATCTCTTTTAGAGCAAAATATATCTTTCTGAGTTTATATAAAATTTTATATATTATAAAACATATTTTTGAATTCTAAAAAGAAAATAATTCTTTAATAATTATATCATATAAAACTTTTTATAATTACAAAGCTTGTAATCAATATATGCTTATAACATTTAATGTTTTTTTGCTTTTTGCTCTTTAAAATATTTGCATCTATTAGTAAATGGACACTCTCCACACTTTGGATTTCTTGCTATACACATTCTTCTACCATGAAATATCAACAGATGATGCGTAAGACTCCATTCCTTTTTAGGCAATTCTGCTTGTAATTGCTTTTCAACTTCAAGTACATTATCTGAATCTGCAAGTCCTAATCTATTAGACACTCTAAACACATGAGTATCAACAGCAATTGAAGGAACTCCAAATGCATTTGATAAAACTACATTAGCTGTTTTTCTTCCTGCACCTGCTAAACTCGTTATTTCATCCATAGTTCTTGGAACTTCCCCATTAAACTTACTTTTTAACTGATTGCACATAATTAATATATTTTTTGCCTTACTTCTATAAAGGCCTATTTGTTTGATTTTATTTTCTAACTCATCTATCGATAAAGTTAAAAATGCATCCACGTCTGGATACTCCTTGAATAAATCTTCAGTAACCTCATTTACCTTCTTATCAGTTGTTTGAGCTGATAAAATAGTTGCAACTAATAATTGAAATGGAGTTTCATGATTTAATTCACACTTTGCATCAGGATACATTTTTTTCAACTCTTCTAATATTATTTTAGTCCTTTGTTTCACCTTTCATTTCCTCCATTAATCTATAAATTTCTAGACTTAATGATCCACATATTAATATCTATAATTATTTATAAACGCCTCTATATTTCTCTGGAAGACCTTTTGCTATAGCCTTCATTAAATAATTCAAGCATCTCTCATCATAATCATGCTTAGATTCTTCCTTATCTTTTTTAGGAATAATTACAGGCTCACCTATATTTACATTTACAACGGCATTATTCCATTTTTCTTGAGACATATCACCCTCTTTATTAATAGGTAATAATTTTTCCGTCCCACTTAATGAAATCGGAATTATGTTAGCTTTACTCATTCTAGCAACAAGTATAACTCCTTTTTTGGCTTCGATCATACTTCCAGTCCTACTTCTTGTTCCTTCTGGAAATAATACTAAATTCTCGCCATCTTTAAGAATTTTTATCATTCCCATTATTGCATCTTTATCTGCTGTATTAGGTTTTATTGATATATGTTTAACTACTTTTGTCCCTAAATTTGTTACAGGATCATTACTTAGCTTTACTCCAGCTACAAATGTTGGATCATAATCTTCCTTCAATACCTTTTCTAATATAAATCCATCTGAATTACTTAAGTGATTACAAATAAATATTTTAGCCCCATCTACTTTTTTAATATTTTCATATCCATTAACTTTTATCTCTGCATATTTATCTAAATATCCATCTATAGCTTTTCTAGCTATTTTAAACACTACTTTGTCTGGTAAAAATCTCATTAATTTTGCAGAATTTTTAGAAATCACATTTATTCCCCCTCACATAATCACTACTTATATTATATTTTATATACTAAAACTAAACAATTCTTTACTTATTTAATCTTTCAATATAATCATTTAAATAAGGTGAATCCCCTTTATATTTCTTTATATCTCTACCCTCATTATGTAATCTTATTATAGCATTTCTTTTAATTATATTTTTCCCCCTCCATCCACAGGAAGTAATTAATATATTTTCCTTAAATGCTTTATTATTAATTCCTGCATATATCTCACAATTTGATTCTTCCATAAAATCTAAAGGCTTAAATTCACCTATATTAGAAAACTTTACATCTTCATTATATGGACATTTATTTTGACACATGTCACATCCAAATATTTTTCCTTTTAAAAGCTTTATTTCTATATCTGAAAGATCCTTCTTTTGAGTTATATAAGATGAGCAAATATTTGGATTCTTTTTTATTTCATTTATAGATTTAGTTGGACATTCCTTATAACACATATCACATTGCCCACATTCCTTAAATTTTTCTATTTCATTAAAAACTCTTTTGTCTTTATCAAACAAAGTTAAATCTGTTATTATTTCTCCTAAAAAAACATAAGATCCATAGTCCTTAGTTATTATCATATTATTTTTTCCAATAAATCCAATACCAGCTAAATATGCAATATATCTTTCTGGTAATGTATTACTATCAACAAATGAAATTGCTTTCCCACCATTTTCACTTATCAACCTGCAAATTTCATCTAAATATTTTTTTACAACCCTATGATAATCAAGACCCTTTGTATATTTAGAAAATCCATTTTCAATATAGTTATCAACCCAAAGATAGGGAAAAGCTATTGAAATAATAGTTTTCCCCTCACTCATATACCACTTTGGATTTATTCTTTTTTCTATATCACTTTCTTCAAATTCATTTTCAAGCTTGTTATTTTTTCTATAATCGTAGAAATCATATAATTCATCAAATCTTCTACACTCAATAAATCCTATATTTTCTATTCCTATAGAATTACAATATCTTTTGATTTGTTCTTTCACCTATATCACCATATCATTATATATTTCTTTTTTTCTTCCTCTATAATCTTTGATTTCTATTATTTCTGATTTTTCTTCTTTAATTTTGATAATATTTTTAGCTGGAATACCTACTGCTGTTGCTCCTTCAGGCACATCCTTTAGTACTACAGAATTTGCCCCTACCTTAGAGTTACTTCCAATATAAATTGGTCCTAACACTTTTGCTCCAGCCCCAATAACAACATTATTACCAAGAGTAGGATGTCTCTTTCCTTTATCTTTTCCAGTGCCACCTAATGTTACTCCATGATATAAAAGAACATCATCTCCTATTTCTGCAGTTTCTCCTATTACTACTCCCATACCATGATCTATTACTAATCCTCTACCTATTTTGGCCCCTGGATGAATTTCTATACCAGTAAAAAATCTTGATATTTGGGATATAAGCCTAGCTAGGAAAAATAGTTTTTTAGTATAAAAATAATGTGCTATCCTATATGCAATCAGTGCATGTATTGTTGGATAAAGCAAGAAAACTTCAATTTTACTCCTAGCTGCTGGATCATTTTCCATTACTTTATTTAAATCATATTTTAAGTTTTTAAACAATATTTGCACTCCTTTCTTTCGTTAAAAATATTTGCAAAGCCTCTTTTAAAATATTAATCATAAATTCCCATAGAAATATACTTTTCTCCTCCATCTGGAGATAAAGCTAAAACTTTTTTTCCTTTTCCTAACTTTTTAGCAATTTCTATTGCTGTATATATTGCTGCACCTGAAGATATTCCAACTAATATTCCTTCTTTTTTAGCAAATTCTACTGCTGTTCTTATCGCATCTTCATCTGTAACAGGAACTACATTATCTACATACTCGGCTTTGTAATTTTGTGGTATAAACCCAGCTCCTATTCCTTGTATCTTATGAGCTCCTGGCTTCTTTCCTGCAATCACTTGTGAATTACTTGGTTCTACAGCAACTACTTGTATACCATTTATTTTTTCCTTTAATCTTTTTCCAACACCAGTTGCTGTACCACCAGTTCCAACTCCTGCAACAAATACATCTAAATCATTAATATCATTAAATATTTCATCAGCAGTTGTTTCATAGTGCTTTTCTGGATTAGCTATATTTTCGAATTGTTGTGGCATAAAATATCCTTTGTTTTTAACTAATTCATTTGCCTTCTCTATGGCTCCTTTCATTCCTTTTGACCCTTCAGTTAATACTAATTCTGCTCCATAAGCTTTTATTAAATCTCTTCTTTCTTTACTCATAGTTTCTGGCATTACAATTACTACCTTATAACCTTTAAGTCTTCCTATCATTGCTAAACCAATACCTGTATTTCCACTTGTAGGTTCAACAATTACTGAACCTTCTTTTAATATTCCTTCTTTTTCAGCTTTTTCTATCATTCCTAAAGCAGCTCTATCTTTAACACTTCCACCTGGATTAAATTTCTCTAATTTTACATACACATCTGCACAATTTTCATCTACCATGCTTTTCACCTTTAATATTGGTGTGTTTCCTATTAATTCAATTGCTCCATTATAAATCATTTCTCTACCTCCTAGAATTTAATTTTTAATAAATAAAAAAACTCCGTCTCTATATATAGAGACGAAGTATATTCGCGGTTCCACTCTAATTAAACCATCATAATAACAATGATTTCACTCATTCTACGGTACAATTAATACCTGAGCGCTATAACGGGCGCTACCGTAAAACCTTACTATTATTTCAGGCCTAAACTCCAAAGGGCACTTCATATAAATTACCGGTGAAAAGATCCCAGCTTCCTTTTCTCTCTGTAACCATCCTTTATACTACTTTCCTTTTTCATAGTTTTAATTCCGAGTATTTAACTAAACTTTATAATATAATTATATGCTTATCCCTTAAAATGTCAACAGATAATTTGAAATTTTTTACTTATTTTTCTTTTTCCACATTGGATATAGTACTTCATCTATTAAGTCGTGAGTATTTACAACTCCTATTAATACATCACTATTATCAACAACAGGAATAGCCATCAAATCGTATTTTGATGCTATTTCAACAGCCTCATTAATAGATTCATTATGCTTAAGTATATTTATATTTTCATTCATTACTTCTTTAGCTTTAACATTTGCTGAATTTAAAATAAGATCTTTTAATTCTATAATTCCAATTACCTTTTCATCTTCATCCTTAATAAAAATCGAATTTAATTCTTCATCTTCCGGATTACTTTCTCTTAATATATCTATTATTTCACCAATTGTTATATCTAAGTTAAAAGAAATAAAATCTTTACTCATTATACTTCCAACTGTTTCGTTTTCATATTTAAGAAGTTCTTTAACCTCTTCAGCATCTTCTGTTTCTAAGTTAACTAATATTTTTTCTCTTTCTTCATCATCTAACTCATCTAAAATATCAGCAATTTCATCATTAGGCATATTCTCTAATACCTCAACAGCCTTTGCTTCACTTAAATCTTTAATGATACTACTTTTATACTCTGGTTCAATTTCCTCTAAAGTATCTGCAGCTAAATCCTCATCTAAAGACTCAAAAATTTGTTTTCTAGAGCTTGCATCCAAGTTTTCTAATATATCCGCTAAGTCTGCTGGATGCAATGTTGATAATTTTTTATATGGTACTGAAATTTGAAGATTTTTATTAACCATTTCTAATGACTCAACATCATCCCACATTAATACTTTATCTTCATAATCCTTATTTATAATTTTATAAAAGAACTTACCTAATCCTTGACAATTCATCCTTCTAAATTTAGCAAGTGGTCCAGTTTCAACTGCTATTACTCTGTATTCACCTGCTATTTCAGCTATTCTTAAATCATCAACTCTAACAACTTGCTTACCATTAATATCAACAATTTTCTTATCTAATAAATTTCTTGATAATAAATACGAGTAAGTTCTTGGTAGTATTTCTTTGCTTCCTCTAGTCATAATCTTAACTTTATTATCATCACTATAAAAGCCTATACTCCTAAATTCATAGTGAAAAGTAACTCCATCCCTCTTGACTTTATAACCAATTACCCTTGGATAACCTTGCTCTGTTGTTACATAAATGTCTTTTAATTCCCCTAGTACATCATCGAATTCATCATATATCTTCTTTCCTAATATACTAGTAAACAAAAACACTGATAATCTTTGCATAAAAATCCTCCTCAACTAATAGAGGAGATTTAAAATATTAAATGTGTGTTTCCCCTCTATTACTTCTTATATTCAATTTTCTTAATTTAATACTCTGAGGGACACCCTCCATTTAATCTCACCACCATTTTTTGTATAAATTATAACTTTTTATTCGCAATAAAAAAGCCCTTCTTCGGGCATTATTATATATACTAATATTATATTAATCTCCCTCTAAAAGGCAATACTTTATATGATTATTATTTAATTTTATTTCTTAAAAGTTGATATAGCTTTATATGAACAACCAATCATTGCAAATTCACCCAATACTGGGTAAGGGAAAAGCTTTATTCCGCCCAAAAATAGTATAAATTCTACCACTGTTATCGCTAAAGAAATTAATAAAAATACCATTCCACTTTTATTACTATACGGCTTATCTAAAAATAATAGTGTCACAACCACCATTGATGACATTATTATTAAGTAAATCA
Organism: Clostridium sp. RTP31139st1_H3_RTP31139_211217; assembly: GCF_040227035.1. NCBI lineage: Bacteria > Bacillati > Bacillota > Clostridia > Eubacteriales > Clostridiaceae > Clostridium > Clostridium sp. RTP31139st1_H3_RTP31139_211217. The sequence goes on along the minus strand of NZ_JBCOAB010000029.1, from coordinate 41,213 downwards.
AACTTGGAATTAACATATCTTTATAACTTACTATAAACCCAAATGTATTATCTACTCTTATATCTAACTTATAAAATAAATTAATTACTATATAAGTAAAGAATAAAATAATCATAAAGCTATAATTATAATCGAATTTTCTATTCTCATCTCTTAAAAATATATAAAAACTTGCTAATGCTAGCAACGGCATTCCAACAAATGTTAATTGCGTTAACTCCTTAATTATATATATGATTCGTTGATGCTGTACTATCCATAATGATAGCAATGACAAATATCTAATAACAATTATAGATAAGGTTATAAAATAAAACCTCTGTATCTTTACTGGACATTTTTTAGAATTTATTGATATTAAATACAAAGAAAAAATAATTATAAATAACAATATACATAAATAAATAAAGGCAATCACATCTTCTCTCCTTTACAAAAATACTATTATTTATAATTATTAATTGAATTTTATATTTATTCTTTAATTTTCTATATTAACACCTAAAATTTTCACTCCACCTTTTATACATTTTATATCAAGTGGAAAATCTGGTCCCTTTTCTCCATCAATATCAGTAACTATATCTTCGTTACATTCAACATATAAGTGTTTTGTTTTAAAATATATTACCTTATCAGAATCTAAATGCTCACCTTTTAATACCTTAATAAATAGAGGTATTAACTCATAAATTTGTACTGCTTTAAATACTATAACATCTAACATTCCATCTGTTGCATCTGCTCTAGATGCTAAATTAAAGTTTCCTGCAGTTTTACCATTAAACACTAACATAAGATACATATTACCTTCAAAATTAACTTCATCAGATTTTATGTTAACCTTAAGTGGTCTAAAATTAGGTAATTCTTCTATTCCTTTTAAGTAATAAGCTAACTTTCCTATAGTATTTTTTAAATTTACGTCTGTTTTTTGTGAAACGTCAGTAAAAAGCCCTGTACTAGCAACATTAACAAAGTATTTATCATTAATACTTCCTAAATCCACACTAGTTATACTAGAATTTATTATTTGCTTGCAAGCTTCTTCTACATCAAATGGTATTCCTAAAAATTTTGCAAAATCATTTGCTGTTCCTACTGGCAAGATACCTATTGGTAATGAAACTCCCTTTCTAGCCATAGCATTTACAACTGAATCTACAGTTCCATCTCCACCAGCAACTAAAATATATTCATATTCACTTGGTATAATGTCATCAAAAGCTGCATCTATGCCACATTCTTTTCTAATTCTATATGGTACTATAGTCATACCAGCTTCCTGATGTATATTAATTATTTCATCTAACTTAGATAAAATAACATTTTCTCCAGAATACGGATTATAAATTAATTTTACCTTTTTCATTGTACCCCTCCTAATTATATAAAAAAATTATACCACATAGTTTTAAATTAACCACCACCCGATATATCTTAGTTTTCTATATATAAAACCTGTTTATACCTTAAATATATAAGTATATCTCTCTTAATCTCTAGTTTTCTCTTTTCAATACAGTATTGTTAATTTTTTATAAAATTTATGCTATAATGATGATGTTAAGATTAACTTAGGAGTGATTATATGAGAAAAAGCAGTATTCCTAACATCTTTACTTTTATTAATTTATCATTTGGTATTTTATCACTATTAGCTACCTTTGAAAGTAACTACCAACTTGCTTGCATTTTTATATTACTTGCAGCTTTAGTTGACAGATACGATGGTAGAATAGCACGTTACTTACAGGTTTCAAGTGATTTAGGAAAAGAACTAGATTCTTTAGCTGATTTAGTTTCATTTGGTGTAGCACCATCTATATTAATATTTTTATTATTTGATTTTTATACACTAGGTCCTTCTAAAATATTTGGAATAATTCCACTATTATTATTCCCAATCTGTGGTGCTTTTAGGTTAGCTCGATATAATGCAAGTGAATTTAATGGAGTGTTTACTGGTGTTCCAATTACTGTTACTGGAAGCTTCTTAGCTTTATTTTGTTTATTTACTATTAATAAAAACATATCTGCACTTATTCCTTTTTTATTATTGTTATTAGGTTCTTATTTAATGGTAAGTACTTTAAAGCTAAAGAAATTTTAATTATTAAAAATATGGGCTATAGTTTTCTAATGAACTATAGCCCATAACTTTTAATCTTCAAACTCTTTTTGATGCTCTTCTTTATATTTTTTTAAAGCTTCATATTCTTCTCTTACAGATGCATCTTGAAAAAGTAATTCGTTGTCAACTTCAGTTAAAATCACACTACTATCTGTATTTTTTAATATATGATCTCCTACAAGAGCAATATATTTAAAATAGCTCTCCCCACATTCATCTAGTAATTCTATTACATTATCTATTATTTCACCTAAATTATCAGCTCTTTTTACTGCTACCTTAACATAGCTACTTCTTGCTTCATTAATATTATTTAGTTCAGCTGCCCCAGCAATTAATAATCTATATGAATTGACCATAGATTGTAATAATTGATTTAAATTACTTAAATCACCATAATACTGTTTCATTAATTGTTGGTATTTCATTTAATACCTCCATATATAAATTCATTAATACTCTATGGTTGTAACACTTCCCTACATTTAGGTAGGAATGTTACAACGGACATGCTCCTATACTAGGTCCCCTTTGGACATAACGAATTCTAACCTTAAGGTGAAATTAAAACTCCAGCTTAAGATAAAGATTCCATTTATTTTTCTTCGCACCCCTTAATAACTATATTATCTATAAATTCATCATCTATCTCTGAAAATATCTTTCCATTTTCTTTACACATTTTATATTCATCTTCTTCTTTTTTTAATGACATATAAATAGTGTTGTCTTTTTTTTCAATAGGCTTAATAACCTCTTCATTATTTCCACATTCACCCTTGCTCATTTCCACTTGTAGTATATCTTGTTTTTCATTTGCAGATTTACTATTTTCCAAAGTTTTACTCATGCTTTCACCTTTTGTTTTGCCTGTACTTTCTCTATATGAATTTGTGTCAAATTCTAAGTGATTATTCTCTTTATTTAGTATAAAACTATCACTAAATACTACTGGTACAAAAAACTCTTTAGGTATTGATATAAACATTTTTCTCCTCCTCTTATAAATCCTCTATTTCACAATAAGGTTTAAAATAAGCTCTAGGATATCCACATAATGGACATTTTTCTGGAGCTTCACTTCCTTCATGTATATATCCACAATTCATACAAACCCACTTTGATTCCCTTGGCCCAGCAAACATTGTTCCATCATCTAATTTGTCATACAACTCTTTAAATCTTTTTGCATGATCTTCCTCAACTTCTCTTAGTTCTTTAAAAAAATTAGCAATATCTATAAAACCTTCTTCTCTTGCTTCTTGTTCAAATTTTGCATAAATATTTTTAAATTCATCTGTTTCACCACATATAGCATCAACTAAATTTTCTTTTGTATTACAAACTAACTTTAAATAATCCTTATATACTCTTCTAGCATGAGCTAATTCGTTTAATGCTGTTAAATCAAAAATATTACCAACCCATTGATATCCTTCTTGTCTTGCTTTTTCTGCATATAAACTATATTTATTTCTCGCCCTGCTTTCCCCTGCAAATGCTCTATATAAGTTTTTCTCAGTTTTACTTCCCTTTAAATCCATGATTTTCTCCTTAAAAATATTCCTTATACTAAACTATTCAAAACATATAAAAATGATGAATTAAATCTGATAGTAATTCCTACTCCTCATCATTAATTCATCATTTTTTACACTTTTTAATTTACTGTAACTCTTCTGTCATTATCGCATACTATTTCTATACTTCTACCTTCTTTAGTTTTAGTATTCAATATTACTTTATGACCCCAAAGATCAAATAAATATTTAATTGTTTCCTTAGCATAAAGTAATTCTAATTCTCTTCCATCAAAAACATGCTCTAATGTTAAAGTTCCATCTCTTTTATTTAAGTCAGTTATTCTTATATAAGGTATAGATCCAACTCCACATGAATCAGACATAGTATCCCTAATACTCTTCCATCCTTGCTCATCTGATACTTCATCAACAACAAATTCAAAGCTCTTTTTAGCATATTGGAACAATCCTAATTCCTCGCATAATTCTTGTGTTAAGTACTTACGTAAAAATGAATTGTCTCTTTCAATATATCTAACTTCAAAAATCTTATCTCTTCCATATCTCTTTTCTATATCCTCAAACACCTTAAAACCAACATAATATGGATTTAATCCACCTAAAGCTGGAGCAATTACATCATTATGACGTTTTATAAACTCAAAATGTAAACTTTGTGGTAATTCTAAGCTCTTTAAAATATTATAATGACAATAGCTTGCCCAACCTTCATTCATTATCTTAGTTTCTATTTGCGGAATAAAGTATTGCGTTTCCCTTCTTACTATTTTAAGAATTGATTTCTCCCATTCTTCTAAAGAACCATATTTAATGATAAATCCAATAACATCATCACAAGGCTCAATTGGAGTTTTACTTAAATCTGGCAATTTTATTTCTTCATCCTCATTTAAAGCATCCCTATTTTCAATTTTCCTATTATATTCATCTATTAAATTTGATTTTATCTCCTCATCACTTAACTCTTTAACTCCAACAACTCTTGGAATTTGGTATCTAAGTGCATGAGCAGCATCAAGTATTTTTTCTACCTTAGCATATCCTATACTTGGATCGTTAATATATCCTCTTATTATATCTGCATCTAATTTAAACATCTCTAAAGTATAATAAGCCTTAGTACCTTCTCTAAATAACCTATTATTCTTAAAGAAATCATTATGTCCATAAACATGAGCCATAGTTAATATCTGCAATAATAAGGTATTCTCATTCATTAAATATGCTAAAGATGGATTTGAATTTATAACCATTTCATAAGGTAATCCAGTTAAATTTAATGAATATAATGTTTTACTCTTTTCATATGCCTTACCATAACTCCAATGTGGATACTTTGAAGGCATTCCAACATATGCTTCATAAGCTAACATTTCATTAAATCCAACTATTTCAAATTCCTGAGGATAATAATCAAGCCCAAATTCTGTAGCTTTCTTTTCAATCTTCTCATTCCACTCTTCTAAATCTTTTAATGTGTACTCCATTATTCATCCTCCCTTAACTCCTTGCTAAGCATTAACTTAAGAGCATCCCATAAATTCTTCTTTTCCTTTACAATAACAGAGACAAATTTCTTATCTACTATTTCCTTATTGAATCTATAATACATTGTTGTTGAATAAGTTGATGGTAAAAGTTCAGCATAACCAAACATATTACTTACTTCACAAAGCTTTTTAACTGATTGAATTGCCTTTTCATTATCCTCAGACCAGTTATCTCCATCACTAGCGTATATAGGATATATATTCCATACTTCTGGTGAATACTTTTCTTCAATAAGTTTTAACGCTAAATTTAAACCACTTGATATATATGTTCCTCCTGATTCTGCTTTGTGGAAAAATTCATATTCGTTAACTTCTTTAGCAACTGTTGTATGAGAAATAAATTCAAAAGCAATATTGTTATACTTTCTTTTTATAAAAGTTGATAAAACAAAGAAAAATGATCTTGCTAAATACTTTTTAGTACTATCCATTGAACCTGATACATCCATTATAAAGAGCATAACAGCATTACTTTCTTTCTTAGGCTTTGTTTTTACTCTATAATATCTAATATCATCTTCTCTAAATGGAAATCTTTCTAATTCAGTATCTAATCCTGCTTCTTTTAAAGCTCTTATCTTCCCCTGCTTACGTGCAGTCTTTGCCATAACAGTCTTTTTCTTTGCAAGCCTTGGATTAATTCCATGCTTTTGATATCCTCTTTTTCTACTTGCACTTTCACTAATAATTTCAGAATACTTCTTTTTATCTAAATTAGGTAAATCCAAATCTTCAACTATATAATCCATCAATTCTTCTAACGTAATTTCTGTTTCATATACATCGTCACCTTCAGAGTTACCTGCACCTTTATTTCCTTTTTTACCACTAGATTCAGCTGAACCTAATTTATCTCCACGTTTTTCTTCACCAGTACCGGTAGCAACACCTTTATTGTTGCTACCAAATACAAATTGATATTCCTTTATTCCTCTAATAGGAATTTTAAACTTTTTATTTTTAGTTTCACCTACTATACTTTCTTCTGAAAGTATATCTCCTAAGTTTTCTTTAATGGATTTCTCTACCAACTGCCTATGTCTTCTTCTATCTTCTATGCTTCTATCATGCTCAACAGGATTTGTTGTATTATCTCTAAATATAGCCATCCTTATCAATCCTTCCACAAATTGTTTGCTGCATATTTAAGAATTACATCACAGCAGTGTTGGCAATATCCATTCCTTTTCATTTCTTCAACCATTGCATTGTATTTTTCTGTTTGTTCTTTATCTCTAACTCTTGATTTAGTAACAATTCTAGATAAATCTTTAACTGATGCTATAAGTTTCTTTTCTATAGCCTCTTTTAATGGTTCATAAGACTTATAATCAATCTTAGATCCATTTCTTACTAAGTAGAACATATATGAAGTAACATCAGCTCTAAATCCCTTGCTTGATGCTTCAGATACTCCTATTTGTTCTTCTATACTTCTCATAAATTCTTCATCAGGATTTAATTCCTCACCTGTTTGTTCATCTTTTATTCTAGTCTTATTCACAAAAGCTTCTGCATTATCTATATAATTATTAAATAAGCTTTCAGCTTGTTCTCTAAATGAATGAATAAATGCCTTTGTAATTTCTTTTTCAAGTATCTTATTATACTCTTTACGTATTGTATCTTGAATAAAGCCTAAATATTTCTTCTTATCATCAGATGAAATATCCATATCTTTAACTGATTTGATAATACTTTCCATTATGCTTAAAGGATTAATACAATCAAACTCTGAATTAGAAAGAGCATTATCAATTGCTTTAATAATAAATCTTGTACTAATTCCCTTCATACCTTCATATGGGCCAGCCTCTTCTCTAAGCTCAACAATATCAACCTTCTTAGTTGTTCCCTTTTCAACTAAATCTTCACCATTATAAATCTTAAGCTTAGTAATAGGATCAACCTTAGCTGATGGTGTTAATCTAGAAAGTATTGCAAACATAGCTGCAACTTCAATAGTATGAGGTGCAATATGTGCACCAAAGTTACTCTTCTTTAAAATCTTTTCATAAATTTTTATTTCTTCTTCAAGCTCTAAACAATAAGGTACTTCTACCTTAACAATTCTGTCTAAGATTGCTTCATTTGTATGGTCTGATTTAAATTTATTCCATTCAGCTTCATTTGAGTGAGCTATTATAAGACCATCAAAATAAATCATTGAACCTTTACCTGGTGATGGTATAGATTTTTCTTGTGTAGCAGTTATTATTGTATGCAAATACTCAACATCATTTTTAAATACTTCGATAAATTCTACTAAACCTCTATTACCAACATTAAATGCACCATTTAATGAGAATATTCTTGGGTCATCTTCTGGATACATATCCATCTTTGAAATATCAACAGAACCAGTTAATATTGATGTATCTTGGTTATTTGGATCAACTGGTGGAACAACACCAATTCCTTTTCTTGATCTTATAGAAAATCCCTTTCTCTCAACTGGGAAATTTTCATATTCACCATTAAACTCATGAAGTAATCTATACTTACAAACTGGACATAAGTCACCTTCTATTTGTGTTCCTAACATTTTATTAAATTCATCTCTTAAATGATTTGGAACTAAATGTAAAGGTTCTTCATGCATAGGGCATCCTTTAATTGAATATATAGGTTCACAATGAACTAATGCACTTTTTAGTGATTCAACTAAAGAAGATTTACCTGCACCAACTGGCCCTACTAAGTATAAAACTTGTCTTGCTTCTTCACCCTTCATAGATGCAGAATGTAAGTAATTTACTATTTTCATTATAACTTTGTCTATTCCAAAGAAATCATCTTTGAAATATCCATATTTTTTAATAGTTTCATTACCATATATCTTTCTTACTCTTGGGTTTTCATCTGCTTTTAATACCTCAACACCTTTACTCATAATAAAATCATATAATCTCTTATGAGAAAGTTTTGCTACGTCTGGGTTTTTCTTCACTATCTCTAAGTAATCTAAAAATGTTCCTTCGAATTTTTCACTATTTCTATTTTCTCTATCTGTAATTATAAAGTCCTTGAAGTCCATAAACTCATCCCTCCCCTTAATTTAATATATTAATGACTTAAATAGTTATATTCCTATTTTTTAAAATTTACATTTCTCTATATTTTATATGTTTAAATTTCATAATTATTATTAAATTTAAGTATTTTTATTATTTTATTTATCTTACATAATAAATAAAAGCTCATGTAAATTTTTTAAATTTACACAAGCTTTTACATCTTTTATTAACTAATTATTTATTTAATAGATTTAATAAATCGCATCCATACTTTTTAAACTTCTTTTCTCCCATTCCCCTTATATCTAAAAGTTCATCTTCATTTTTAGGGTTTTTATTACATAATTCAATTAACGTTGCATCTGAAAAAATAATATATGGTTTTACCCCTTCCTTTATAGCCATTTCTCTTCTCCATCCTCTTAACCTATTAAACAATTCACTATTAATTACCTTTTCTTCACTTTCAGATGTTAATTTTAACATTACCTTCAATTGAGACTTTAAAATTTTATATGACTTCTCATTTAATTTAAGCATTGAATAAGTCCCATCTTTCAAACTTACATATCCATATTCAATTAGAATCTTTATAAAATCTCTTATAAATTTACTACTATAATCCTTCATTATTCCATATGTAGTTAATTCATTTAATTTATCATTTATTATTTTAGGTCCAGTCATCCCGCGAAGGATATCTATTAAAACTGATATTCCATACCTTTCTTTTGTTCTATATACGCAAGATAATACCTTTTGTGCTTCTATTGTATAATCTCTAAGTTCATCATTATTTAAACAATTACTACAATTAGTACAATACTCTCTAACATTTCCTTCCCCAAAATACTTTAATATAAAACTTCTTAAGCACTCCTTGCTTTCACAAAAATCTATCATTTTTTGCAACTTTTTAATTTCAATTTCTTTCCTATTTAGTTGGACTGTTGTGTGAATTAAATATTCTAAAGTTCTTATATCTCCCCTATTAAATAACAAGTGACATTCTGATGTTAATCCATCTCTTCCTGCTCTTCCTATTTCTTGATAGTAACTTTCAATATTTTTAGGAATTGTAAAATGAATTATATATCTTACATTTGATTTATCTATTCCCATTCCAAAAGCATTTGTTGCTATCATTACATTTGAATTTTCATTTAAAAATTCATCTTGATAATATTCTTTTTCACTATCTTTTAACCCACCATGATATTTTAATACATTATATCCTAAATCTTTTAAGTAATAATATAAGCCATCAACCTCTTTTCTTGTGGCACAATAAATTATACCTGCCTCATTTTCCTTTTCTCTTATAATATCCTTTACTAACTCAAGCTTATCTTCCTCAATATGTAATTTAATTTCTAAATTTTCTCTATCAAAGCTGCCAATATATATGTATGGATTTCTTAAGCCTAGAAGTTTAATTACATCTTCTCTTACTACTTCAGTTGCTGTTGCAGTAAAAGCTGTTATTATTGGTCTTACTCTTAAACTATTTATAAATTCAGCTATTAAACTATAGCTTTTTCTAAAATCATGTCCCCACATTGATACACAATGTGCTTCATCTATAGCTATTTGACTTATATTGAGAGCTCTTAATTTTCGTTTAAAAAACTCATTTTCTAACTTTTCTGGAGCTATATATAAAAGCTTAACCTCTCCTCTTTTGCAAAGTTCTATTATTTCATCACTTAATTCTAATCTTTGAGTACTATTTATATATCTTGCATTTATACCATTTGAATTTAAATTATCCACTTGATCCTTCATTAAAGAAATTAATGGTGAAATCACTATTGTAATACCTTTAAATAATAAAGCTGGTATTTGATAACAAATAGATTTTCCTCCCCCTGTAGGTAAAATACAAAAACTATCTCTACCTCTTAAAATATTGCTTATAATTTCATATTGACCTTTTCTAAAGGTATTATATCCATAATATTTATTAAGTACTTTAAAAACTTCATTCATTTAACTTCACCAGCTTTCTTAAATATATTAAAATACTATCACTTTTTATTAATACTAACATAAATTTTATTATTTTTAAATTTTCTATTGACATATTTATAAAATAATATTACAATAATCTTGCTTGCTGAAGTGGCGGAACAGGCAGACGCACAGGACTTAAAATCCTGCGGTAGCGATACCGTACCGGTTCGATTCCGGTCTTCAGCACCAAAAAAGACTGTACTTAAGCACAGTCTTTTATTTTTTATCTATATCTGAAAATTCCATTTCAAATAAATATTCTAATGACGAATCTACAATAAATTCATCATTTTCTTTCTCATTAACAAGCCTTATTGGAAGTGTAATAATTATTTTTGTTCCCTCATTTAATTTACTTATTATATCAATAGTTCCATTATGTAACTCTATTAATCCTTTTACTATAAATAATCCTAAACCACTGCCTTCATTTTGTCTTTTTAACCCCTCATTTACATCTCCTCTTTTAAACTTTTCAAACAAATGTGTCTTAAACTCTTCACTCATTCCCATTCCTTCATCAGATATTTCTATAATTACACTTTCTTCTTTTTTCTTCATATTTACAAATATACGTCTGCCATTCTTGCTAAACTTAATAGAATTAGATAAAAGATTTAATATTACTCGTTCTATTTTTAAAGTATCAATAGCTGTTATTATTTCCTCTTCCTCAGTATCAAAGATTACATCTATATCAAATTTTTTAGCCAAATCTACTATAGCTAATGTTACCTCTTCAACTATATTAACTATATTTTGATTTTTTAATTTCACGTCCATATATCCCATTTCTAATTTACTTACATCAATTAAATTATTTATATATCTTCGTAATCTATTTGAATTTTTCATTATATATGTTAATCGTTCTTGAAAATACTTAACATCAATATTATCTTCCTTTAACTTAATCATCAATAAATTAGTTGCATTTATAATAATATTAAGAGGAGTTCTTAATTCATGTGATATTGTAACTATAAAGTCTGTTTTTATTTTTTCTCTTTCCATAGATTCAAGTAGCAACATTTTGTTTTTTCTTGCTACTTTTTTATTTACGATTGAAATATAAATTAATGAGCATACACCTAAAATAATAATAAATCCAACAAACCATACCACAGCAATCCACTTTTTTGGCAATAGCAAATCATAAGGTTTCTTATTAATATATACTGTATTTTTAGGCAATTTTAATGGATTTATATCATACTTACTCATAGCTTTATAATTAAAAATAGGTATACTAAATGTATCATGTGCTGGAATTGCAGAAAATATATTACTACCAATTATAAGATTGTCTATAAGTGAACACAGCACCTCTCCTAACTTATAACCATCATTAACAATCCCTCCTATAGCCCCATCGTAAATATACTCTTCAAGCTTAGTGTAAATAGGCATTGAAGTTATTTCTTGCAACTCATCAATTAAACTTTTTGATGATACGACTCCATCGCCTACATCTTTTTTGTATGTTCCACATAAAAATATTGCTGCATTTTCTGGACTGATACCTTCAATTTGTTTCTTTATATCATCCAAATATGCCCCCTGGATAATATGATAATTAAAAGGTACTACTGCAACATCCTTTAAATTTTCAAAATTTTCTTTTACTGTTTTACAAAATATACTTTCATCTAAAAGTAAATAAATATCATTTACTTTGTTACCTGCCGTTAAAATAGTATTTATCATTTCTAAATTATCTTGAATTTCTAATATTCCTTTTATATACTTACTTTCCTCATTAGAAAGAGTTACATAATTATTTACTCCCGCAAAAATGATATTCTTTTCATAAATAAATGACTGATTATCAAACAATTTACTTCTAATTAATTGAAAAGCTTCATCATCCAATGTAACTATGTAATCAATATTACTGTCTTTATACTTTACATTCAAAAAATTTATAAAACTTTCTTCATATCCTTCTTCTTCAAAGCTTTCACTATCTAAAAATTCAGCCTTAACTGTATATCTATCTTTTCCAGCATCCCCAAACCCTTTAGTTATAGAAACCTCCCATTTATTTTTCGGTGAATATGATCCAATTATAAGAATCTTTTTATTATTATCATTTGCATAACATAAAATAGGATTTATAAATATAAAAATAACAGTACTTAAAATTAAAAAAATTAATATTATCTTTTTATACATAGCTTTTACTCCAATTTAATCTATTTGTTTATATACTGTGTATTTTTTCTTAAAAATATGAAAAAAGTTATGGAATCATCAATTCCATAACTTTTGAATTTTATAATAATTTATCTATTTTTAACTCTTCACTATCCTTATTTATAGCTCCAATATAATACTCTATTCCCTTACTTACGGCACCAAAATCCCCATGACCATCTGAACCAGCTGTTATTAATAAATCATTGTTTTCACAAAACTCAACACAGGTTTCTGTCATTAATTCTGAATTTGCTGGATAATAGCACTCTACTCCATCAATTCCTAATCCTTTTAATATTTCTAACTTTTCTAATATTTCTTCTTTGCTTTTATTGCTATAATAATTGCAAGGATGAGCTAAAACCACATATCCTCCAGCCTCATGAGTTATATTACAAACTTCCTCAACACTTGGAAATGCAAATTTTTCATGTCCACATTCATATTTTCCATAAAGCCTCATTCCGTCAAATAATCCTTCTGTCACCTTTCTATCATGAAGATAGTGTATTCCCTTCCAACCACCTTTTCTTCTTTCATATTCATAAGAATTATAATCATCTAATGATATATTTTCATAATCCTTTTCCATTCTTCTTATAAGTTCTACACTTGTTTCTAATAATTGTTCCTTTGCCTTATCAACTAATTTAAAGAAATTTTCATTATCCTCAAATTTATATGCTAATAAATGAACTAAATGTCCTTCAAATATTGAATCTATTTCTACTCCTCTTATAGCAATGATTCCTGCTTTTTCAGCTTCTTTTTTTAATTCTTCATAAGAATCTAATACATCATGATCTGTTATTGCTATAATACCTAAATTTTTCTTTTTAGCTTCTTCTATGACTTCTTTAGGAGACATAGTTCCATCTGAATAATATGTATGTATATGTAAGTCAACTAACATTTTCTCTTCTCCTTAATGTAAATTAATTTTTTCTTTTACTATTTTACATCAATTCTTAAAACTTTTCACATCTATTTTTTACTATTATTTTCATTTCCTTCTGCATATTATAGCATTTTTTTGTTTTCATTCTTATAAATTTGGGGTATAATAACCAATAGAGAATAAATTGATATACATATTTGTTAATTTTATAACACTGAATGTTTTTTTATTTCTCTTATAAAAAATTGAAATATACGGAGGTATTGCCATGTTAGTTTCAGCTAAAGAAATGTTAAACAAAGCAAGAGAAGGAAAATATGCTGTTGGTCAATTCAACATCAACAACTTAGAATGGACAAAAGCTGTTCTATTAACTGCTCAAGAAAACAACTCACCAGTAATCTTAGGAGTATCTGAAGGTGCTGGAAAATATATGTGTGGATACAAAACTATCGTTGGAATGGTTAACGGTATGTTAGAAGAGTTAAACATCACTGTACCAGTTGCTCTACACTTAGACCACGGTAGCTACGAAGGATGCTACAAAGCTATGGAAGCTGGATTCTCATCAGTTATGTTTGATGGATCTCACTACCCAATAGCTGAAAACATCGAAAAGACTACTGAATTAGTTAAAGTTACTGCTGAAAGAGGATTATCTTTAGAAGCAGAAGTTGGATCAATCGGTGGAGAAGAAGACGGAGTTGTTGGTAAAGGTGAAGTTGCTGATGCTCAAGAATGTAAATCAATTGCTGATTTAGGAGTTACTATGTTAGCTGCTGGTATCGGAAACATTCACGGAAAATACCCAGCAAACTGGCAAGGACTTGCTTTCGACGCTTTAGAAGAAATCAATACAGCTTGTGGAAACATGCCATTAGTATTACACGGTGGAACTGGAATCCCAGAAGATATGATCAAGAAAGCTATATCTTTAGGAGTTTCTAAGATCAACGTTAACACTGAATGTCAATTAGCATTCCAAGAAGCTACAAGAGCTTACATCGAAGCTGGAAAAGACTTAGAAGGAAAAGGATTTGACCCAAGAAAATTATTAAATCCTGGATTCGAAGCTATCAAAGCTACAGTTAAAGAAAAAATGGAATTATTCGGATCAATAAACAAAGCTTAATTCCTTTTAATATAAAAAGAGCACTTTTGTGCTCTTTTTATTTTATCTTTTAAAATAATATTCTATATCGCCATATTCCTTAATTTTTTTAGCATCTATTTTTGATATTTCTTCTAATAGATATTCATTTATTAATTTAATATTATTTTCATAGTTACTATTATCAAGCTGTTTCTTAATCATACCTATAGAATTTTTTTGTGCTATATAAAAAGATAAAGTTGAAATTAATATAGCTTGTACAATTTCACTTTTATTATTACATATTCCAATGCTACTAGCTATCATACCTGTATAAACATTATCTATAAATTCTTCATCTGTAAAATATTTATTTTTATTCTTTATATAAAATTCATTGTATCCATCAGTTATATAATATTTTTCACCTTCAATAATTAAAACACAATTATTTCTTTTGGCAAATCCTCTATAATTAAAGTTAATATTTTCTTCTTTATTTTGAAGTGCTATTAGTGTATTTATTTCTTCCTTAGTTCCCTTTATTACATTAATATTGTACCTATTAATTAAACTAAATGCTAAATTTCTTTTGTGAATTATTGAATCTATTCCTTTGGCTTCTAATAATACTACCTCTTTTTTATTCATGGATATTAATTGTTTTTCTATATCCATAATATTTTCATCTTTTATTTCATCTAAAAAAATTAGTAATGTATTTACTAGACTACTATCATCATTACTTTCATCCAATTTAGATTTTACTTTTCCATTGTAGTATATAATTCCTCTACTTAAATCTTTTAATCTCTCAATACTAGAGCAACAATATACTCGAGGCAGTTTTTTCTTTTGCAAGTCTAAAACATAATTAATAGACTCCCCACTAAGCCTCATAAATTTTTCCTCACTTTATTATCCAATAGTGCAGTTTTGCCTAATAACATCTTATTCGACAAAATCTACTTTGTGCATCATAGTAGCTGGAAAAATAAAGGGATTATCTCCAGGAATTAATATAATTTTCGTTAAGAATTTATATTATTCTCTCCAGAAAATTACCTAAAGCTTCGAATGTCGTTTTACTCCCTCAGCTTTTTAACGGTAATTTTCTTACGAGAATAATTAAATTCTAAAACTCAATTATAATATTCCTTACAATAATCCCTTCATTTTTTTCTTTATTACTAGATGTACTTCCTTAACCCCAATTTAATTTGGATTAGTTAATGTTTTTGGTAGAAGTAGTGGCAAGTTAGTTATTGATATTATTTAGTTTTCTATATTTATACATAAAAAAGAAATATTATATTAAAGAGAATATTGAAATTGAGCCGTAGAATTTAATAATTTACGGATAAAAATTTGCGTAAAAAAGATTATACTGTTTGAGCCTATAGGCGAGTTTTTAATCTTCAGCAAATTTTTAGGAGTAAATTATATAAATTTAAAGCTAGATTTCACTAATTCCCAGAAAGATAATATTTCTTTTTTTCGTTATTACACAGGATAACTAAACTACCACACAATAGCTCTATTCTTCGCCGAATACCTTTTTACGAAGTTCAAGTCCTGCTTTTGTTATTGCAACTCCCCCCATTGCTGTTTCTCTTAGAGATGCTGGAAGACTTTTTCCTACCTTGTACATAGCTGAAACTGTATCATCAAATGGGATTTTACTTTCTACTCCAGCCATAACCATATCAGCTGTACAAAGTGCACTTATTGCACCTGCTGCATTTCTCTTTGCACAAGGAATTTCAACTAAACCTGCAACTGGATCACAAACTAATCCTAAAATATTCTTAATAACTATAGCCGCTGCATCTAAGCTCATTTTAGGTGTTCCACCCATCATTTCTACTACAGCTGCTGCTCCCATAGCTGCTGCTGAACCACATTCAGCTTGACATCCACCTTCTGCACCAGAAAGTGTAGCATTCATTCCAATTATCATTCCTACAGCTGCTGATGCAAATAAAGCATCTATAAGCTCTTCATCAGTTTTAGCAAGCTTTTCTCCTGCTGATAAAATTACTGCTGGTAAAATTCCGCATGAGCCAGCCGTTGGACATGCTACTATTCTTCCCATTGCTGCATTTACTTCAGATGAAGATAACGCCATTGCCATTGCTTTTACTGTAACATCTCCAGTTAACGTATTTCCTTTTTCTAAATATTTTTGAACTCTATATCCATCTCCACCAATAAGACCACTTAAGGAATTAACTTTCTTTTCTCTTCCTTCTGTAGCTCCTTCTTTCATAACTTTAAGGTTTTTAGCCATCTTTTCATATACTTCTTCTCTAGATAGCTCTTTATCTCTCATTTCTATTCTTATAGCATATTCGCTTAATGATATATTTTCTTCTTCACAAATCTTTAATAATTCTTCTCCTGATCTTGCTAGCATATTATTCACCGTCCTTAATTGGATTAATCATTATTACTTTATTTATTCCTTCTATTGCCTTAAGATTTCCTATAATTTCAGATGTAACTTCATGATCAACTTCAAATACCATAGTTGCATCCTTACCTTTTTGATTTCTAAAAACTTTCATAAAAGCAATATTTATATCATTATCATAAAGAATTGATGTTACCTTAGATACTACTCCTGGAACATCTTTATTAGAAACAATTATTGTTGGATAAGCTCCAGTAAAATTAACTGTATTTCTATTAACAGATGTAACTTCTATACTTCCTCCACCAATTGAAGATCCAATTAATTCATAAGTTCCTTCTTTTCCTTTAATAACAAACTCAACTGTATTTGGATGTACATCTCCTAAATCAGCTTCTTTAAAATGTATTTTAAGTCCCATTTCTTTAGCTATATCTAACGAATCCCTAAGTCTTAAATCACTTGGTTCCATTCCTAAAATTCCAGCTACTAATGCTCTATCAGTCCCATGCCCTTTATATGTCTTAGCAAATGAACCATGTAAATAAAATGTTACTTCTTCAATATCTCCTCCAGCAACTGCTCTAGCTACTTTCCCTAATCTTGCTGCTCCTGCTGTATGAGAAGAAGATGGACCAACCATTACAGGCCCTAATATATCAAAAACTCCTACGCTCTTCATATGTTACCTCCATTTATTATGTAGTTTTACTAGTTGTTAGTTTTGAGTTAATAGTTAAGAGTTTAGGGCTAAACTCCTAAAGGAGTTTCTTATATTTTTCTAAATTCAACTCCGTTGAATTTATTCCCTAACTATTAACTATTAACTATTAACTATTAACTATTAACTATTAACTATTAACTATTAACTATTCTTAGTATTTGTAAAAAATGCTTCCTCCAATAAATTCTCTTAATATAGAATTTGGTGGTACTATATTTTTATCAACCTCTCTAAAGAATCCTAAAAATTCTTTTAATCTTTTGGCCTCTTCATAAACAATACTATCTTCTTTAATTTTTTCAAGCTCTTGAAGTGCATATTTCTTTAAAACACACAACTCATATACTAAAGTTGAATTAAACATTACATCTGCTTCTTCTTGGTAAACAAAAATATTCTTTTGCTCTCCTCTTTTAATCTTATGCCACATCTTCAACGTATCTTCTGCTCCATGACCTCTAGATAATTGATCTCTAACTATTCTTCTTACTCTTCTTACATCTGTTGTTGTAATCCTATTATGATTATCTAAATTTAATTGAGTTAGAGCAGAAATATAAATTTTAAACTTATATTTTTCATCAATATGTGACGTTAATGTTGGATTTAAAGCATGAATTCCTTCCACTATAATAACTCCATTTTTAGGAAGTTTCATCTTTTTACCTACCCATTCTCTTTCACCTTTTATAAAGTTAAACTCTGGTATTTCAACTTCTTCACCTTGTAAAAGTAAGTTTAAATGCTTATTAAATAACTCTGTATCTACTGACTCTATTGTTTCAAAATCATATTCACCATTTTCATCTATTGGTGTTTGATCTCTGTTTACAAAATAATCGTCTAAAGAAATAGGAACTGGAATTACCCCATTTACCCTTAATTGAATTCCTAGCCTATTTGCAAAAGTTGTTTTACCTGAAGAACTTGGCCCTGCTATTAAGACTAATTTAATATCTTCTTTTGAACAAATTTTATCTGCAATTTCTGCAATTTTCTTTTCATGAAGCGCTTCTGATATCATTATTAAATTTACTAATTCACCTTGATCAATTTTTTTATTTAATGCACCAACGTTACCAACACCTAAAATATCTAGCCATTTTTCAGTCTCTCTAAATATACTACTCATTTTTCTTTGCTCAACAAATTCTGCTAAAGTAAACTTTTCATAATCATTTGGTCTTCTTAGTATAAATCCATTATCATAATACATCAAATCAAAAACTTTTATATCACTAGTTCTTTCAGTCATAGGACCATAAAAATAATCATATCTTCCATCTAACTCATATAACTTAACTTCTTTAAAATCTACTTGTTCAAGTAAAAGAACCTTATCATACATATTATAAGAGTTAAAAATATCTATTGCCTTCTCTTTAGTAACTTTTATCTTATTTATAGGTAAATCTCTATCTATTAATTCTTGCATTTTATCTTTTATATCTTTTACATCTTTCTCATTCAAAGGTTCATCTTTAAAAATCTCTCCAAAAATCCCCCTGCCAACACTATGTTCAATTGTAATTTTAGATTTCGGGAATAAATCTAAAGTTGCCTTTATAAATATAAATTGCAATGTTTTAGTATATTTTTTTTCTATTTCTTCATTAGCCCTTACTTGTAAATTAATGTCTTTTTTCATACCTAATCCACCCTTCTAAACCATTATAATATCATTACTTAATTAAAAATCCATATTATAAAATTTAGTTAGAACCTTTATCCTTAAGTGAGATTCTAAATTTTAATTTAGTTAATTTAACTTACTCAACTACTGAAGTAAGTAAAGTTTTCATCTATTAGTTTTTTAATTAAAGTCTATATACTCTTATTATATACTGCTAAAAAAAATATTCTATTATTTTTATATATAAACTCCTTTTTATTTTTAAATTCTAACTTTATTAAAGAATAAAAGCATTTTATTTACAAATACTTTAATTAGAGGTGATTTTACTATGTTCATTGTCCTAATTAGAACAATTTTTTTATATTTTTTAGTAATACTTGTAATGAGATTAATGGGTAAAAGGCAAATTGGAGAACTACAGCCATATGAATTTGTAATAACAATAATGATATCAGACCTTGCAGCTTTACCTATGCAAGATACTAGATTACCTTTAATTCTTGGAATTATTCCAATTTTAACTTTGTTATTTATAAAAACAATATTAACTCAATTGCAGTTAAAAAGTCAGTTTACTAGAAAAATACTAGAAGGTGAACCTTGCATTTTAGTTTGTAAAGGTAAAATAAATTATCAAGCTTTAAAAAGACAACAAATTAATTTAGATGAGCTTATGGAAGAATTACGATTAGCAGGTTATTTTGATTTAAACGAAATTCAATATGCTATTTTAGAAAATAATGGTCAACTATCTTTTTTAACTTCTCAAAGCAGTTCTTCTGGCGGAGGTGGATGTAATACTTCTTGCAGTACTAATACTCAGCCATTATCATCTGGAAGCCAAAATAGTTCATCTGCCCAAAGTAGTTCTAGTAATTCTCCAAACTCTAATAGCAATACTTCTGGAAGCGAAAGTTCTTCTAAAAACAATAAAAAAAGTAATCCTACTAATTCTAGCGGAACTAGTAGTTCACAATCTTCCGGAAGTTCAAGTAATTCTGGAAACAGTAGTGCTACTCAACCACCTAGTTTACCTATAATTTATGTATTAGATGGTCATGTTAATAAAAACGCTTTAACAACTAGTGGTAAAAATAAGGTATGGATCGAGCAGGAATTAAAAAAACGTCATATAGATTCAATTAAAGATGTATTAATAGCTATGATTGATACTCAAGGAAAATTTTATTATCAACTTTATGATAAAAATGAAAAAGAGAAAGGAGCTAAAAAATGAAAAACTCATTATTTTCTATTTTTCTCTTTATAATATTATTAGGATTTTTAACCTATACAGATATTAGCTTTAAAAACCTTTGTTCAGAAGTAATAGATATGTGTGAAGAAATGGAAACTACTATGAAATCATCATCAAAAGAAGAAAATTTTAAAAATGCAATGGATATATATGATTTAATCCAAGATAAAGGTAAATTTGCTGCTATATATATAAACCATGTCGATTATGATGTAATGTTAAATGAAGCATTAAAATTAACTGTATATATTGAAAATGATGATCCTAGTGAAAGTGAAGCTTCTCTTCACCTCTTAAAGTCTAGCACAGAACATATGAAAAAATTACAAGTTCCAAATATAGAAAACATATTTTAACTAATAATTAGAAGGTATTCTCTATTTACCTTCTAATTTTTTCGCTTAGCAATATCTTAAATCATATAAATTAACTCTTTAAGCAATATCCATATATATTAATATTCATGAATATTCTCGGCATATAAATCATATTATTCTTATTATATTTATGCATAATTCTTTCTTATTTTCATGCATAAATATATTTTTTATGCAAATTTAAAAATAACCATTGCATAATTATACATAGATGTGTATAATTATAAACATCAAGTTTATACCCATTCAATGGATTTAAATACAATGATTGGTTTATAGTAAATGATAACTATTAACTAAATTAAAGGGGGCTTTTATATATGAAAAAATTTAATAAAGTTGTTTTAGCTTATTCAGGAGGGCTTGACACATCAATAATAATATCTTGGCTTAAAGAAATTTATGGTTGTGAAGTTATAGCAGTTGTTGGTAATGTGGGACAAGCAGATGAGCTAGAAGGACTAGAAGAAAAAGCATTAAAAACTGGGGCATCAAAAATATATATTGAAGATTTAACAAAGGAATTTGTTTACGATTATATCTTCCCTACACTTCAAGCTGGGGCAGTGTATGAAGGAAAATATTTATTAGGAACTTCTTTTGCTAGACCTTTAATTGGAAAGAGACTTGTAGAAATTGCAGAAAAGGAAGGTGCAGATGCAATTTGTCACGGTTGTACAGGAAAAGGAAATGATCAAGTTCGTTTTGAACTTGCAGTTAAAAACTTTGCCCCTGAAATGCCAATTATAGCACCTTGGAGAATTTGGGATATAAAATCTCGTGAAGAAGAGATTCAATATGCTTTAGATAGAGAAATTCCAATAAAAATTACTTACGAAACTAATTATAGTAAAGATAAAAACCTGTGGCATTTAAGCCATGAAGGTTTAGATTTAGAATTTCCTGAAAATGAACCTAAATATGATAAGATTTTAGAAATGTGTAACACCATAGAATCTGCACCTGATAAAGCAACTTATATTACTTTAACTTTTGAAAAGGGCATTCCCGTTGCACTTAATGGTATAAAAATGGATGGTGTTTCATTAATAGAAGAATTAAATAAAATCGGTGGAGAAAATGCTATAGGTATTATGGATATGGTAGAAAATAGGCTTGTTGGTATGAAATCAAGAGGTGTTTACGAAACTCCAGGTGGAACTATTCTTTACAAAGCACATGCTGACTTAGAAGAACTTTGCTTAGATAAAGCTACTCACCACTTTAAACAATCAATTGCATTAAAATTTGCAGATTTAGTTTACAATGGCGAATGGTTTACTCCACTAAGAGAAAGTCTTTCAGCTTTTGTTTCTAAAACTCAAGAAACAGTTACTGGTGATGTTAAGCTTAAACTATATAAAGGCAATATTGTTAATGCCGGAATGAACTCTCCTTATTCATTATACAGCGAAGAATATGCTACTTTCGGTGAAGATGGCGTATACAATCAAAAAGACTCTGAAGGATTTATAAATCTTTATGGTTTACCAACAGTTGTAAATTCAAAGATGAAAGATTCTTTAAAGAAGAAGGATAAATAAAATGAAGCTTTGGGGTGGAAGATTTACAGAGGGAGTTAATGAGTTAGTTAATACCTTTAACTCCTCTATTTCAATTGATTCAAGAATGTATAAGGAAGATATCGAGGGTAGTCTTGCTCACGTTAAAATGTTAGGTAAGCAAGGAATTATTCCTCTTAAGGATAGTGGAAAAATAATTGAAGGCTTAAAAGAAATATTAATTAGAATTGATAATGGAACTATACAAATAGATAATGATTCAGAAGATATTCATAGCTTTATTGAAAGTATTTTAACCTATTATATTGGTGATGAAGGTAAAAAGCTTCATACTGGTAGAAGTAGAAATGACCAAGTTACTTTGGATACAAAACTATATTTAAAGAAATATTTAAAAACAATTATTGATGAAGTATTAAATCTTCATACTACACTGTTAGAAAAGGCAAAAAAAAATATAAATACAATAATGCCTGGTTATACTCATATGCAGAAAGCTCAGCCAATTACATTTGCACATCATTTATTGGCATATTGCGAAATGTTTAAAAGAGATATAGGCAGACTTTTTGACTGCTATAAGAGACTTGATGAAATGCCTCTTGGAAGTGGAGCCTTAGCAACCTCTACATACCCTATTGACAGGGAGTTTGTAGCATCACAGCTTGGCTTTTCTAAAATCACTCTTAACAGTTTAGACTCTGTTTCTGATAGAGATTATGCAATTGAATCTCTTTCTGCACTTTCATTAATAATGATGCACCTATCAAGGTTTTCTGAAGAAATTATACTTTGGTGCACTGGTGAATTTAATTTTATAGAGCTAGATGATGGTTATAGTACTGGAAGCAGTATAATGCCTCAAAAGAAAAATCCTGATGTTGCAGAATTAGTTAGAGGTAAGTGTCCTAGGGTTTATGGTGATTTAATGACATTACTTACTGTAATGAAAGGAATCCCCCTTGCATATAACAAAGATATGCAAGAAGATAAAGAAGCTTTATTTGATGGCTTAGATACTGCTCTTCTTTCACTTCAAACGTTTAATGGAATGATAAAAACTATGAAGGTAAAAAAGGATAATATGAAAAAATCAGCTTCTGGTGGATTTACTAATGCTACTGATGTTGCAGATTATCTTGTTAAAAAAGGAATGGCATTTAGAAGTGCTCATGAAGTTGTTGGTAGAATAGTCCTTTATTGCATTGATAAAGATATTGCTATAGATGATTTAACTCTAAAAGAATTTAAAGAATTTTCTCCTATTTTTGAAGAAGATATATATAAAGCAATTGATTTATTAACTTGTGTTGAAGAAAGAAGTGTCATTGGGGGCCCTAGTTCTTCATCAGTAAAAATGCAAATTGAATTTTTAGAAAAATTTATTAAAACAAATAAGGAGAATTTATCATGTTTAAAGTAGGAATAATTGGGGCCACAGGATATGTTGGAGTTGAATTATTAAGGCTTTTACTTAATCATGATGATGTTATAGTTACAGCTATCTCCTCTTCTACTTTTAAAGATGAGGAGATAAGCTCTGTATACAGAAGCTTTTTTAATAAAACAACTTTGGTATGTGAAGATAAAAGTGAAGTTATCAATAAATGTGATGTAATATTTACTGCTCTTCCTCATGGTTTAAGTGAAGAAATTGCAGCAGAAGTAATAAGCAAAAATAAGAAGGTAATAGATTTAGGGGCTGATTTTAGATTAAATTCTGAAGAATCTTATGAAGAATGGTATGGAAAGAAATTTGCTTGCAAATCTCTTCATCCTCAAAGCATTTATGGATTGCCAGAATTTAATGGTTCTAAAATTAAAGAATATAATATAGTTGCTAATCCAGGTTGTTATCCAACAAGTATTTCACTTGGACTTATGCCACTACTAAAAAATAATTTAATTAATACTACAAATATAATTTGTGATTCAAAATCTGGAATTACTGGAGCTGGAAGAGGTCTTTCACTAAAGACGCATTTTGCAGAAGCAAATGAAAATTTTACAGCTTACGGAATTGGAAGTCATAGACATACTCCTGAAATAGAAGAAACATTGTCCTATATAGCAAATGAATGTGTAGAAGTAACATTTACACCTCATCTATTACCAATCAATCGCGGAATATTATCTACAATTTACTGCGAAACTAAAGATAATCTTACCTTAGAAAAGATCCATGAAATATATACGAAACAATACGAAAATGAAGAATTTGTACATGTATTACCATTAGGTAACACTGCCGAGATAAAACATGTAAAATATACTAACAACTGTCATATATCTCTTCATCAAAATTATAGAAAAGATAAGTTAATTATAGTTAGTGTTATCGACAATATGGTTAAAGGAGCTGCTGGACAAGCTATTCAAAATATGAATATTATATTAGGTTTACCTCAAAATACTGGACTTAAACTAATAGCTCCAAGCTTTTAATTAAAGGATGTGTAATTTTATGATTAATATAGATGAAAATTTAACTGTAACTTCTCCTGTTGGTTTCAAAGCTTCAGGAATTCATTGTGGATTAAAAAAAAGTTTATTAAAAAAAGATTTAGCTTTAATATACTCTGATGTTGTTGCTACTTCTTGTGGAGTATATACCAAAAATAAAGTTAAGGGTGCTCCTCTTACTATAACCAAGCAGCACTTAGTTAATAAAAAGGCTCAAGCAATAATAGTTAATAGTGGAAATGCCAACACTTGTAATGGTGATGATGGCTTAGCTAAAGCAAAAAAAATGGCTACTCTTTGTGCTAAAGAATTAAGTATAAAAAATGATGATGTTCTTGTTGCTTCTACTGGTGTAATCGGTGTTCCTTTGAATATAGATGCAATAAAAGATGGAATTCCTCAACTAGTTGGAAGTTTATCATCTAATATTGAATCTGCTAAAAATGCATCTATGGCTATTATGACTACAGATACTATTGAAAAGCAAGCAGGAGTAGAAATTGAGCTTAATGGTAAAAAAGTTACTATAGCTGCAATGGCTAAAGGATCTGGAATGATTCATCCAAACATGGCTACTATGCTTTCTTTTATAACAACAGACCTTTCTATATCCCCTTCTCTACTTAAAGAAGCCTTAAAACAAAGTGTTAATGTTTCTTACAATAGAATAAGTGTTGATGGTGATTCCAGCACTAATGATATGGTGTTAATTATGGCAAATGGTCTTGCCCATAATGAAACTATAACTGAAAAAAATGATGATTATAATTTATTTTTAGAAGCATTAACAGCTTTAAATATTTATATATCAAAGAAAATAGCCAAGGATGGTGAAGGTGCCACCAAACTTATAGAATGTACTGTAAAAAATGCATTATCAATAGAAGATGCAGAAACTCTTTCTAAAAGTGTAGTTACGTCAAGCCTTGTTAAAGCAGCTATGTTTGGTAGTGATGCTAACTGGGGAAGAATTCTTTGTGCTTTAGGATACTCTAATATAGATTTCGATCCTGAAAAAGTAGATGTTTCTTTTGCTAGTGAAACTGGAACAATATTAGTTTGTAAAGCTGGTTCTCCAGTAAACTTTGATGAAAAAAAAGCAAAGGAAATTCTATTACAAAATGAAGTCAAAATTTTAGTTAATATGAATTTAGGCTCTTCTGAAGTAACAACTTGGGGCTGTGATTTAACTTATGATTACGTAAAAATAAACGGGGATTACCGTAGTTAAGAATACTTTATTATGTTTTAGAGTTAAATTTTATTAATGATTTAACTCCTGAATGACACAGTAAATTTAGATAATTTCTAAAAACGAATATCTAGGAGGGAAAGTAATTGAATTACACTCAACATGCAAATATATTAGTTCAAGCATTACCTTATATTCAAGAATACTATGGTAAAACCATTGTCATAAAGTATGGCGGAAATGCTATGATTAACGATAATCTTACTCAAACTGTAATTAATGATATTATCTTAATGAAATGTATTGGTATTAATCCAATAATAGTTCATGGTGGAGGCCCTGATATTAGTAATACATTAACTAAAATGAATCACGAAAGTAAATTTATAAATGGATTAAGATATACTGACGAAACTACAATAAACGTTGCTCAAATGGTTTTAGCTGGAAAGGTTAATAAGGATTTAGTAAAACTTATAGAAAAAGATGGTGGAAAAGCTATTGGTTTATCTGGAATTGATGGTTCATTGATTAAAGCTAAAAAATTAAAAATCGGAGTTGATTTGGGATATGTTGGCGAAATAACTTCTGTAAATACAGAACTTTTATATTTAGCTATGAACTCTGGCTTTATCCCTGTAGTTTCTTCTATCGCTATTGGTGAAAATGATAATAATAGCTATAACATTAATGCAGATACTTGTGCTTCTAAGATCGCATCTGCATTAAAAGCTGAAAAATTAATTTTACTAACCGATGTTCCTGGTGTAATGACTGACCCTAGTGATTCATCCACTTTAATTTCAACATTAAGATTACATCAAATTCCTAAATTAACTGTAGATAAAGTAATTAATGGTGGTATGATTCCTAAAATAAGCTGCTGTGTTGAATCTGTTCGAATGGGAGTTAAAAAAGCCCATATAATCGATGGAAGAATCGAGCACTCCCTACTACTTGAACTTTTATCCGAAAAAGGAATTGGAACGGAAATTTATTAAAAAGGAGGAAGTAAAATTGACATTGCTTGAACAACAAAAAGAATACTTGATGAATACTTATGCAACACTTCCAATTGAAATATCACATGGTGAAGGTTCATATTTATATGACATTAATGATAAAAAATATATAGATTTTACTAGTGGAATTGGTGTTAATTCCTTAGGATATAATAACGCCCTCTGGAAAGAAGCAATTACTTCTCAATTAAATTCTTTCCAACATCTATCTAATATTTTTTCAAATGGTTCTACAATTGCTTTAGCTAAAAAACTTACTGAACTTTCTGGAATGAGTAAGGCTTTCTTTGCTAACTCTGGTGCTGAAGCAAATGAATGTGCTATTAAACTTGCTAGAAAATATAGCTTTAACAAATATGGACAAGGTAGAGGTACTATTCTTTCACTAAAGCAATCCTTTCATGGAAGAACTTTAGCTACATTAACTGCTACTGGCCAAGATAAATTCCATAATTACTTCTTCCCTTTTCCAGAAGGATTTGACTATGTAATTGCAAATTCAATATCTGACTTAAAAGAAAAACTTACTTCAGATGTTTGCGCAATAATGATGGAAGCTATTCAAGGAGAAGGTGGAGTTCATCCTTTAGATAAAGATTTTATTTTAGAAGCTTGTAAATTAGCTAAGGATAATGATGTATTAGTTATATTCGATGAGGTTCAATGCGGTATTGCAAGAACAGGTAATTTATTTGGATATAATAGCTTTAATATTACTCCAGATATAGTTACTTGTGCAAAGGGACTTGGAGCTGGACTTCCTATAGGTGCTGTTTTATGTAATGAAAATCTTTCAACTACCTTTGTGCCTGGAGATCATGGTTCTACTTTTGGTGGTAATCCAGTAGTTTGCGCAGGTGGATTATCTGTTTTAAATCAGCTTTGCAACACAGACTCCTACAATGAAATTATATATAAAGGCGAATATATAAAACAATCTATTTTAAATGAAAATATTAAAATTGTTAAAGATGTTAGAGGCTTAGGGTTAATGCTTGGTATCGAAATTTATGGTGATTCTTCTATTATTCAAAATAAGGCACTTGAAAAGGGACTGCTTGTATTAACTGCCGGTAAAAATGTAATTAGACTATTACCACCACTAAACATCACTATGGAAGATGTAAAAACTGGAGTAGACACGCTAGTATCAGTTTTGAGTTAATAGTTTTTAGTTAATAATATTTTTCAAATTCAGCCAATTTGAATTTATTCCTTAACTATTAACCATAATTCTTAACTACTAACTCTTAACTATAAAAAAGGGGGCATTTTTTATGAATAAAGACTTATTACGTATGGATAATCTTTCTAAAGAGGAAATTTTAGATATATTAAATCTTGCTGATCAATTAAAATATGAAAGAAAACATGGTATCGACCATCCTTTACTTAAAGGTAAATCATTAGGTATGATATTCGAAAAAGCTTCAACTCGTACAAGAGTGTCTTTTGAAGTTGGAATGTATCAACTTGGTGGGCATCCTCTATTTTTAAGCTCAAAAGATCTTCAAATAGGTCGTGGGGAACCTATTCAAGATACAGCCAGAGTTTTATCTAGATATTTAGATGGAATTATGATTAGAACTTTTTCACAGAAAGGAATTGAAACTTTAGCTGAGTGTTCTTCTATTCCAATAATTAATGGATTAACAGATGAAGAACATCCATGTCAAGTATTGGCGGATTTAATGACTATTAGGGAGAAAAAGCTTATATTAGAAGGTTTAAAAGTTGCTTACATCGGTGATGGAAATAACATGTGTAACTCTTTGATAGTAGGTTGCTTAACCATTGGAATGCACTTATCAATAGCAAATCCAATAGGATATAAACCTCCACAATATTATACAGATAAGGGTCTAGAGTTAGCAAAAGAAAACAATGTTTCTTTTATAATGACAGAAAATCCTGAAGATGCTGTAGTTGATGCTGATGTTATAATTACTGATGTTTGGGCTAGTATGGGACAAGAAGATGAAGCTAAAAAAAGACAAATTGCATTTAAAGGCTATCAAGTAAATAGTGATTTAATGAAACTTGCTAAAGCTGATGCAATAGTTCTTCACTGCCTTCCTGCTCATAGAGAAGAAGAAATTACTGAAGATGTTCTTGAAGCTAATTCTGATGTTATATTTGAAGAAGCTGAAAACAGACTTCATGCACAAAAAGCAGTTTTAGTAAAATTATTATCATAAAAGGCAGGACTATTAAGTCCCGCCTTTTATTTTTCTATGTAATTTATGACATGTTTAATTATCATATTGATACTTCCATCACCATTACGTTGAATTTCAAACTTAGAATCATCATGGTAAGCTTCTTCATTTATATATAAATCAATATCCTTATCAATCTTAAGTCTTACTCTCTTAAGTTTCTTTTCTACCCATGCCTTATCTACAGACACTTCATTTTCTAATCCATTGCCCTTCATAAATATTTCAAAATCCTGTTTTTGAGTAGGATTATCTTTAAATAATTCTTTAGAAACTTCTTCTATGTTAATAGAATCCTCTTCTTTAAGCTTACTTTTTATTGTTGTTCTTATTTTCTCTGCTTGTTCAGCATTTTCACTAACATTACTTCTAGTCCAAGCTTCTGAAGCTTTTAAGAATGTCTTTGTCATATCTCTTTTATTTGCTACAATGCTACATCCTAAAAAACTATTCATAAAATAATTTGCACCATATTCATCATCATCATTAGACTTCTTTTGCTTATCAATAACATATAAATCAAATACGTTATCTTCTCTTATTGGTTTAATAAATGCTGCTTTTTGAATTCTTTGACTACTTGCTGGAAGACCAGCTGCTTGAGGTACTATTCCTATCCCTATCTTGTCATTAACAAATTCAACTGAATGAGTAAAATTCTTTACGTAATCCATCTTTAGTATCCCTATCATAGGTCCAACATCTGTAACTAATGAAACTATTATTAAATCACATGATGGAATATTAACATTCCCCTTCATTATCAAAAATAATTGTCTTGCAAGCTCCTTAGATAATCCTAAAATATCTGAATCTACACCATTCAAATAATCCTGTACTATTTCTTTAACTATGTTTCTTTCAGAATTAAATACTGCTGTTTTTAACTCTTCATCTTTTAAACACTTTTCAATATGCTTATGTAAAAATTTATAAATATCTTCGGTTAGTTCTAATGTATATTCATTTAATACTGGTTCTGATGAATTATTATCAAGAATATGTATTACTGCTTCCTGAATATTTATATCATTAATATATTCCAAAATATCACCTCTAAAAATATACTACAATCAATTTTTTCTTTCAAAATATTATATCATTAAACTTCATCTTATTTATTTAAAAAATTGTTTTTACCATATTCTATACTATACTTTTTAAATAAATTTACAGATGGTGTTAAATATCTATTTTTTAATGTTGCTAAATATATAAACCTTTCATGCTTTGGATTTATTATAGGTAATACTTTTACATTATAATACTTTAATGATGATATTTTAGGAACTACTGCTATTCCATAATTTATTTCAACTAATCCAGCAACAGCATTATCTTCTTCAACTTCACAAATTATATTAGGATTAATATCAACTTCTTTAAATAAATCCGATATTAATGATCTAATTCCACTTTTTTCACTAAATCCTATAAAAGGATAATTACCTACTTCACTTAAATCTATAAATTCATTTTTTGCCAAAGGATGCTCATTTGATACTATTACAACTAACTCTTCGTTTGCAATTGGTATAAATTCAATATCCGGTTCATCATCTACTAATGAACAAAAGACCATATCATATTTTTCTTCTTTCAAATCTTTGATTAGTGATTGGGTTGTTCCTTGACCAAATAAAAATTTTATATTCTTATTTTCATCTGCATTAGTAAAGTTTTTTATTAACTTTGGTACAAAATTAGGTCCTAATGTATAAATATAACCTAATTCAATTGTACCTGTAGATACATTAGTAAGTTCCTTTAATTTTTTCTCTCCTCTTTCTAATTCACTTAGTGCTTTATCTACATATTCATAATAAATTTTTCCATACTTAGTTAATTTAATGTTTCTACCTTGTTTTTCAAAAAGATAAGTCCCCAAATCTTTTTCGAGTGCAGACATAGCATGACTTAAACTTGGTTGGGTTATAGATAATTCTTCTGCTGCTTGAGTATAATGCTCTAACTTTGCTAGTACTCTAAAATAACTTAAATGATTTAAATTCATAAATATACTCCTTTCCATTTTTGATATTGTTGTTTGTTAATATACAAACTTATTTAAAATTATGCTTTCTTACTTAATTCTAAATTATTATATCATATCTATAGATATTTTCTATAAATATTCAAAAAAATATGTATTAGAATAATTGAAAATATTATATTAAAATTTATCTTGTAAAATAAATATGGAACTTATACATAACAACGTTAAATTTTTATCAAAAGGAGTATTAAAATGCAAAATACACTTACAAAAAACAAGTATTTGCCTACGGCATTATCTATGTATATTAACTACTTTATACATGGTATGGGTTGTATAATATTAGCCCAAAATATTGATTTCTTAATGGAACAATTTAACACTAATAACGCTGGAGTATCTTATGTTATCTCAGCACTTGGATTAGGTAGATTAATTGTTTTATTTGTCTCTGGTATATTATCAGATAAATATGGTAGAAAACCATTCGTACTTTTAGGTATGGGAACTTATGTATTATTCATGGGTGGTATATTAATTAGTAATAATGTTACAATGGCATTCTTCTTTGCTTTATTAGCTGGTATGGCTAACTCATTCATGGATGCTGGTACTTATCCTGCATTAACTGAATGTTTCCCTGAAGCATCAGGAAGTGCTAACGTTGCAATAAAAGCATTTATCTCAGCTGGTCAATTCGTATTACCGTGGATAATAAGCTTCTTAATTGCTAACAATCTTTACTTTGGATGGTCATTCATCTTCTGTATCGTAGTATTCTTAATAAACGGATTATTTATATTCAAACTTAAATTCCCTGAATTTAAGGCTGTTGAAAAAAGCGAAGCTACTACAGAAGAAAAAGTTGAATCTACTGTTAAGGCTAACTTCTGGATTGAAGGTATCTGCTTAATCTTAATTGGATTTACTGCTACTGCAACATTCCAAATAATCGCAAACTGGTTACCATCATTCGCAAGAGAAGTTGCTGGTGTTGAGCAAACAGTTTCATTAAAATTAATAAGTATCTACAGTACTGGTTCAATAGTATCTGTATTTGTTACTTCAATATTAGTTGCTAAATGGATCAAACAAGTTAGATTTACATTTGTTTACCCATTAATATCTTTAATAATGTTAACAGTACTTTGGATGTTCCCAAGCACTATTACTTGCGTAGTTGCAGCATTCGTAATTGGATTCTCTGCTGCAGGTGGAGTTTTACAACTTGCTTTAACTTCAATGTCAGAATTATTCCCATCAAGCAAGGGTAAAATTACTGGTATAGTGTTTACAGCTTCAAGTATAGCTTCTACTGTAGTTCCAAGTATCACTGGTATATTAGCAGATATAAACTTAAGTCACGTAATATTATTTGATATCGGAGTAACTGCTTTAGGTGTTGTATTAGCACTTATCGTTAACATAAGATATAATATAGTTAAAAAAAATGAATTAGAAGCTGCTAATAAAGCTGCTTAATATATTTAAAAGAGATTGTATAAAAATGTACAATCTCTTTTTTGATTAACTAAATACCTATCTTATTATTACTACTTGAATTACTAAAACTATAAACTTTAAAAATAAATATAATTTATACACTAAAAAATTTATTTTACTTTTTAACATTCTAAAACATCATAAATATAATAAATATATAATGTATTAATGAATTTAGGAGTCAAAATAATGTATAAAGTTGAAATTAAAGAATTAGGTGAAAGCAAGGTTTCCCTCTGTAAAATAATACCTCATATAGACTATAAGGATTTATATAATTTAGTTAAACCATATACAAATCAAGTACACCTATCTTTCTCCCTTCCGAATAATTGCCCTAACGGCAAAGAATGGGGAAATATATATGCATCTCAACAAGTCATTGGCCAAATAAAAATGACTTATATTGAAGAAGAACATGATTCTTCATCTAATTAATTACTTAAATAAAAAAACTATAGAGTAAATATTACAAACATATTACCCTATAGTTATTTTTTAGTTTAAATAACATCTATTCTATATTTTTTTGTCATCCACATAATACTGCGTACTTTGTAACTACAGTAAATTACTCTAATGTCTTTTTGAAATTAGAATTTAATCCATAATCTCTTCTTTTCCATTATGAATACTTATCATTTCAAACACACCTTCAATAATCAATTCAAATCCTAATATTAATATATGCTCTGTTGCCTTTCCTAATGGATCAAAAATCAATAAAATTGATAATGTAAATTCAATTATTGCTTTTATTAATGGTAAAAATCCACCCTTCCTTTTAGAAAAATAATATAATGCTTCATTTAAATAATTTGCTGATTTATTCAAACCTGATAATCCCCAAAAGATAACTACCACAACTAATGCATTCTCTCTTTGAATAAGTATAGCTATAGCAACTGCTATTATTACAATCGATCTTTCTAATTTTTTCTCTTCTAAACTTGCATAGTCCTTTTCCTTAATTCCCTCTATCATTTTTATAGTTCCTTTTATAAGCAATACTATAGCACAAATACTCGGTAACCATCCAATCATTTCTTCATGATAAATAATACAAATGATACCATTTATAATTATTAATATCGTTGATATATAATCCCAAATTTGTTTTTTCATATTATCTCTACCTTCCAATCTAATTAATTAATAATTATACATAAGTTTACCAAAATATATTATTTTTTCAAAGCAATATTAATTAGTATATATTTAATTTACCCTATTTATCTTTTTATATAAAAAACCACATAGGTATATTCCCTACATGGTTTATTTATAAAATTTAAGTTTCTTTTAAACCTCTTACGTTCCTCTTAATAAATAGCATAAGCCCTATATTAAATATTGCAGAAACTAATAATATAACTCCTATTGGTATTCCCATATCTATAACTTGTCCAAATAATAACTGACCTGGTGCAACACTTATAGTTGCTACTGCCGTTGAAAATGCAGATACTCGTCCAAGCATTTCTCCCGGTACTTGCTTTTGTATAAATGTTAAAGTTAATACATTTGATAATGATAAAGATAACATTATTGCAAGTCCACCAATTGCAAATATTCCAGCTAAAGCATAATTATTTAACTTTATAAATCCTAAAGTCGACATTACAATAACTCCTGCTATCATTGGGAAATATGTGTAATGTACCTTTTTCATAGAAAACATATTAGGTTTTACACTAATCCAAAATCCGCCTAATATCATTCCTAAAACACAAACACCTTCTACTAGCCCGTATATTTCTGAAGAAAGTCCTAAGAACACATTTATAAAATATGGTGCAACTATTGATAATATTGGAACTAAGAAAATATTACATAAAGCATAAGATGCTATAATTCCAAGTACAATTTTCTTTTCATTTTTTAAGTAAATAAAACTTTCTTTCATATCTGCGAAAGACTTTTTAATAAAGTTCATAGATAATATTTTTTCTTCATCCTTTGATACAGCTATCTCATTATCAGTAACTATATTTGTCTTTACTACATCTGGAATATCTAAGAACATTTCCATTATTGCAGAAATTAAAAAGCTTACTGCATTTATTATTACAATTATTTTTATACCTAAAAATCCATAAAGTAATCCTGCAAGTATTGGTCCTGCAAAGTTAACAATAGATCCAACTTGATTTATTATTCCATTTGCAGAAGTCAGCCTTTCTTCCTCTACTATTTGTGGTATTGAAGATGTCACTGCTGGTCCATATAAAGTGGCACATATCGATAACATAAACATAACAGTTCCAACTATTAATGCACTATCATTTCCTCTAAGTAATATGAATGCATAACTTCCAATTAATATGAAGCAAAATAAATCTAGCCATACCATTATCTTTTTTCTATTTATATTATCAGATAACCTACCTGAAATTGGTGCAAAGACTATATAAGGTATAGTAGATATTGCTAATATTGTTGAAAAGGTAGCTGTACTCCCTGTAAACTCCAACAAATATAGTGACATACTAAATCTTTGAATTGCATTTCCAAATAAAGAAATAATCTGTCCTATAACTATTATTATAAAATTCTTATTTTTCATTTATCCCCCTGAATAAGTCATATTCCATACATATTGGATACTTACCATCTTCACTTATTGTAAGGTTCGCATCTATTCCATATATAGTGTTTAAGTTTTCTTTATTAATTACATCTAACGGTCTTCCCTCACAAATAATCTTTCCTTTTTTAAGACCAATAATATTATCTGCAAACCTACAAGCATTATTAAGCTCATGAAGAACTATAACTACTGTTATCTTCTTTTCTTTATTAAGTTTTTGAAGCACTTCTAACACTTCAAGTTGATAAGACATATCTAAGTAAGTTGTTGGCTCATCAAGCATTATTATTTCAGTTTCTTGAGCTAACGTCATGGCAATCCACGCTCTTTGTCTTTGCCCTCCAGATAAGTTTTCAACTCCCCTATCAGCAAAT
The DNA here is from genome assembly GCF_040227035.1 of Clostridium sp. RTP31139st1_H3_RTP31139_211217. NCBI lineage: Bacteria > Bacillati > Bacillota > Clostridia > Eubacteriales > Clostridiaceae > Clostridium > Clostridium sp. RTP31139st1_H3_RTP31139_211217. The sequence goes on along the minus strand of NZ_JBCOAB010000029.1, from coordinate 5,472 downwards.
TCACTAAGACCTGTTTCTTCTATTGCCCAATCAATAAGTTCCTTATCATGACTAGTAAGTCCACCAATCATTTTTTGATGAGGAAATCTACCAAAAGCAACAAGTTCTCTTACTGTAAGTCCATCTGGACAAACTGGTCCTTGAGGTAAGAATGCAACTTCTTTTGCTATATTCTTTTCTTTTACCTTTTTTATATTTTTATTATTAATGAAGATATCACCACTTTTAGGCTTATTAATTCTTGCTATAGTCTTAAGTAAAGTTGATTTACCGCATCCATTTGCTCCAATTATTATGCTTATTTTTTCCTTTGGTATTGATAAACTCATATCTTCAATTATAGTATTATTTTCATATGCCACGCTTAAATTCTTTACACTAATAGCTTCCATAATTATTTCTCCTTCATCATTAAATAAATAAAATATGGTACTCCAAATATTGATACTGTTATTCCTACTGGAATTTCAATTGGAGAGAATAAATTTCTTGAAACTGCATCTGCAAGAATAACTATAATAATACTTATCATTGCTGAAACTGTAATAAACTTTTTATGATAAGGTCCAACTAACTTTCTTGCAATATGAGGAGATATAAGTCCTAAAAATCCTATATTACCTGCAAAAGCTGTTGCTGTCCCTGCCAAAATCACTGCAAAAGTTAAGAATTTTTTTCTTTCCTTTTCTAAATTTAAACCTAATGATATAGCAAGTTCATCTGAAAGATTTAAAACATCTAACTTTTTATGATTTAATAAAACTACTATAAACATTATTGCTACTATTGGGATTATTACCTTTGCATAGCTCCATCCTGATCCCCAAAGGCTTCCCGATGTCCAAACTAATACTCTATTATAATCTCCAACACCACCTCTAAAAGTGAAGAATGTTATAAATGCATTAAGACCGGCATTTAATCCAATCCCAATTAATAAAAGTCTTTTTGGTTTTATTCCCTTTCTACTAGACATCATATATATTATGAATGCCGTAACTGCTGCACCTATTATAGCCATAGCTGGTAGTACAAATATTGATAATTGTCCAAGCTCACTATAATATGCTCCAGTTGAATATGTAATAAATAATACTGCTGCAACTGCTGCCCCAGCATTTATCCCTATTATTCCTGTATCTGCTAAATCATTTTTAGTTACAGTTTGAAGAATTGCTCCTGCTGTTGATAATGCAACTGCTACAAACATACCAACTAAAAGTCTTGGAAGTCTAATAGTTAATATTGCTGTATTTTGAAGCTTAGTCCCATTTCCTAAAAGAGTATTTATAACTTCTGAAGGTGAAATCTTATATGTTCCCCAACATAATGTAACCATAAAAGAGACTACTAATAAGACAAGTAAAATTGCTATAACTAATTTAAAATTTTTCTTATTCATTATCCTCTCTCCTTTCTAGCTACTGATATAAAGAATGGTATTCCTATTAATGCTGTAAATACTCCAATTGGTGTTTCATAAGGATTAAATATCATTCTTGCTGCAACATCTGCAAATGTTAAAAGAACTGCTCCAAGTAAAAATGAACATGGAATATTTCTTCTATAATCTTCACCTAATAATTTTCTAACTATTTGAGGTACTATTAACCCTACAAATGCTATATTTTTACCTACTGCAACTGCCGCTGCACACATTGGTATCATAACCATAAGGGTTACGAATCTTATTTTTTCTGGATTTTCTCCAAGTCCAATTGCAACGTCATCACCTAAATTTAATATGTTTATCTTTGGTGATAAAAATACTGCTATAATAAGTCCTATAACTCCTACTACAAAAATTAATTTGAAATCTGCCCAACTTGCATTTCTAAAACCTCCAGATACCCAAAATCCTATCATTTGAGATTGATTTGATAAAAGACCAATTACTGTAGTTAAAGAAATGAAAAATGTACTCATAGCTGTTCCTGCTAAAAGTATCTTTGCAATTGAGTTATTATTTGCTTTTTTCGATATAAATCCTAAAACTATAATTCCCGTTATTAATGCTCCTATAAAAGAAGCTATCATTACATTTCGAGTAGTTATTCCTATTCCTGCTGCATAAAAAATAGCTATTACTAAAGTTGCTCCTTGGCTTATACCTAAGATAGATGGTTCAGCTATTGGATTTCTAGTAACACCTTGAATCATTGCCCCTGTTACTCCTAATACCCCACCTGTAAATAATACAGCTAAAGCCCTTGGAATACGTACATCTCTAACTAACATAAGTTCTAATGTTTCATTATAATTAAATATACTATTCCAAATATCCTTAAACGTAATATGGACTGACCCTAGCCTAATGGCTAAAGTCAATCCTCCTATTAAGAGTAACAAACTACAAATTACAAATATTATTGTACGTTTATTACTTTGTTTCATTTAACATGTCACCTATTTCATCTACTAATATTTCTCTTCCGATTGAGCTATATCCTTGGTTAAAGTATGGTGATGATTCTAATACTACTACATTACCATTTTTAACTGCAGGTAAGTTGTTCCAAATGCTATTTGCTTCTAATTGAGCTAAATCTTCATCCGTTGCAATTACGAATATATAATCAGATTGAATTGCTGCTAAACCTTCATAAGTTACAACTGGTAAGCTAATGTCTGTTTGTTCTGGCATTCCTGCTGGTTTAGCTAATCCCATATCGTTATATAATACATCACCAAATCCTGCACCATCAAATATGAAGAATTGTCCACCACTTGCTAAGAATGAAAGATAAGTTGTGTCTTCACCATATTCAGCTTTGATTTTATCTCCAGCTTCTTTAGCTTTATTTTCGTAATTAGCTATCCATTCATTAGCAACATCTTCTTTATTAAATACTTTTGCTAAAGCTCTAACATCATCTTTCCAATTTAAAGCTTCTAATTGAATCATAACTGTTGGAGCAATTTCACTTAATGCATCATACATTTTTTCTTGAACTGTTGATATAACTATTAAATCTGGATTTAAGTTCATAACCGCTTCTACATCCATAGTATCTTGCATGCTATATCCTAAAATTTCAGCACCTTTTAATGTTTCTTCTAAATATGAAGGGAATTTAGTGTAATCATAAGCATCACTATTTGCAGTACCTACAACATCATATCCTAAGATTGATAATATATCACTGTTCCCACTTAAATCTACTATTCTTTGTGGATCTGCTGGTATTTCAACATCTCCTCTTACATCTGTAACTGTTACAGTATTTTCAGTTGTTTTGTCTTCATTTGCTGTCCCGTTGCTAGCACATCCAACAAACATCATAGCTGTCATACAAGTTGCCACTATTGCTTTTAAAACTTTATTCTTCATTTTGTACCTCCATTTATTTTATAATTAACTTCTGTTTTTTCTCGTCGACTGTAAGTTGATTGTATATGAGAGTCATTCTCATTTCAATCCTTACATCTAATTTAATAATTTTATCATCTATTATAATAATTTATTTTGTATTTAACTAAATTTATTTTATCCAAATTACTTATAAATAATTTCTATAATCTATTAAACTAATTATTTATTTTTTATTGTAAATACTTATAATTATAATATATTTACTTTAATTATTATTAATATAGAGGTATATCATGATTTCTAAAACAACAAAAGATTTTCAAGCTACCGTTTTAAATAAAATGACTTTTAAACCATATGAAACTAAAAATTATACTATATATAAAAATGAAAATAATCCTGAACTTGGGCATTTTATTAAATATTCACGTGAAGAATATTATGACTTTGGCATAGGTGATTACACTATCCCTGCAGATTTTTCTATTTCTTTTGATCATAATGAAGAAATAATGAGGTTTGGTACTGTTTATACTGGTGAAACTTCTTTTGAAATAGAAGATAATCCTGTTTCTTCTTTCACTCCATCCTCATTTTTTGTAGTGGAAAAAACAATTCAAGGGAAACAGTTTTGGAAGAAAGGTCAACACTTTCATGGAGCTGAAATAACAATTTACAAAAAATACTTTGATGAAGTAATCAGACCAAACTTTCCCAATACTTTAGACTTTGATAACTTTATTAGTAATTATACATATAGATATCTTCCACTTGAAATCTCTACGATTATTCAAAGACTAAGAAGTATGTCTGAAGTCAATGAACTTACCCCTATATATTTAGAAAGCAAAATTTTAGAATCTATAGCTTTACTTTCCAAGGAGTTGAATTCTTCACCAGAAAATGTTTTTACTAATCAATTAAACTATGGAAAAATTAAGATAGGAAAAGATAGATATATTACATTAACTGCATCAGATGCACATGCAATACAAAAAGCTCATGATATATTAACGGAAGAAGCCTGTAATCCTCCCACTATAAAGGCTTTAAGTAAAATTGTATTTTTAAATGAACAAAAATTAAAGGCAGGATTTTCTGCAAAATATCATATGTCTATTAGTGAATATACTAATTCTATTAGAATGACAATGGCAGAAAATTTATTATCTACAACTGAGTTAAGTATTGATGAAATCTCTAAACAACTTGGCTATAATTATAGTGGTAATTTCGTTAAAATGTTTAAAAAAACTCATGGTAAAACCCCTTTAGCATTTAGAAAACTTAAAATCTAATTATCTATTATAAAGCATATGATATGGGAAAATCTATAATATAGATTTTCCCATATCATATGCTTCTTTTATTACATCTTTTCCTTTTAAAAAGTCTTTTTCAATTGCCCCACAGCCATAGATTATCCCCCTTAACTCAATGTTTTCAAAACAATCAATGTATTTTTCAAAAGATTCTACAATTGTATTCATATAATTTTTAGTAGGTGCTGCTCCACTTATAATAAGATAAGCTTCCTTATCTTTTATACTTTCTAACTTAGCATAAGTTCTGTCCATAATTGCTTTCATTTGTGCATTAAAGCTATAAAAGTATACTGGTGATGCAAAAACTATTATATTTGAGCTTATTATTTTATCTAAAATTTCCGTCATATCATCCTTATGAATACATATTCCTTTATTTAATTTGCAAGCTCTACAACCTAAACAGTAATTAATATTTTTATTATTTACTAATATTTTTTCTACATAATTTCCTGATTCCTTAGCTCCATTAATAAATTCATCACATAATACATTTGTACTACCATCATTTCTCCCAGACAAAAATACTAATATTCTTTTCCCCATAATCTTTATACTCTCCTATTATTTCCGCTAACATTTAACTTATTATCCTTAGTCTACCACTTAAAGTGCACTCCAAGGCAAGATTTAATTCCATAATTGATATATTTATTTCATATATTTTTTATTAAATTAATTATTATTGATATATCCTTTTCAATATTCCATTCCTATATTAATTTCATAGTAAACCCCTTGTATAATTAAGAAAAAAGAATCTGTTAAGCTGATATGAAAAAATAGCTTGATTTTTCATAGAATTGCTCGCTCTTTGAAAATTATATAAGTTTA
>NZ_JBCOAB010000028.1:0-50535 GCF_040227035.1 Clostridium sp. RTP31139st1_H3_RTP31139_211217 | reverse complement strand
TGTACAATTATTTTTTTGAAAATATAGAAAAAGAGCTATCGCTAGCGGATTTTTTTACCCGCTATTGCGACAGCTTCTTTTTTTATTTAATCATATCCAATATCACAATCACAAGTGTTACGCAAAGGATAAAAAGAAAAGAACTGTGCAAAATATAACAGTAAGGAAAAATAAGAATGTATTAGGAGCACAGTTATGGAAGATAGTAAAAAAGATTATAAAAGTATAGTAAGTTCAGAAGCATTTCCAGGAATATTGCTATTAGGAGCTACAATATTAGCATTAATATTAGCAAATACTGAATTAGATAGATATTATAATTATATTTTATATGATTTGAAAATTGGAGAAGAATTTAATTTACATGTTTTCATAAATGATTTTTTAATGGCTATATTTTTCTTAGTTGTAGGATGTGAAATTAAAAGAGAGATTGTATATGGAAAACTTTCAAATATAAAAGAAGCATCATTTCCAGTGTTAGCTGCTATAGGGGGGATGCTCGTACCTGCATTAATATTTACTTTATTTAATTTTAAAAGTGGATTTGAAATTGGGGCAGGGATACCACTATCAACAGATATAGCATTTGCAATAGGTATTTTTTCAATTCTTGAAAGTAAGCTGAAGTTTTCACTAAAATTATTTTTGCTTACCTTAGCTGTAGTAGATGATTTGCTATCAATAGTTATAATAGGTGTTTTTTATTCTTCTCATATAAGAATTTCTGGAATAATTATTTCATTGATTTTAATAGCAGCTTTATTTTGTGTTAGATTTTTTAATAAAAGAAATAGATTATATCCATATTTAATATTAGGATTAGCATTATGGATAGCTATATTTTATAGTGGAATTCATTCTACTTTAAGCGGAGTAATATTAGCATTTAGTATACCTGTTTTACATGAAAAGGATAGGGATAAGGATTTAAGTTATAAGATTGAGCATAAGTTTGAGCCGTTTTCAAATTTTGTAATACTTCCTTTATTTGCTTTTGCTAATACAGGGATAACTCTAGGAGGAAGTTTGAATTTAGCAAAGGATTACCCTTTAATGATTGGAATAATATTAGGATTGGTTATTGGAAAACCATTAGGAATTATGATTTTTGGATATTTAGGAAGCTTAATAGGCATAACTAAAAAGCCTACAGATGCATCTTGGTATGATGTATTGGAGGTTTCAATACTTGCAGGAATAGGATTTACAATGTCCTTATTTGTATCAGAGATAGCATTTAAAGGAAGAGAAATTGAGCTAAGTGTATCAAAGATTTCAGTTTTAATTGCTGCTGTTGTTTCAATAATATTAGCAAGTATTTTAACATTTGTTGGAGATAGAGTTAAGCATAAAAAGTAGTTTAAATTATATAATAATAAAATGAGTTTGAAATATATAAGCAATTTATAAAGCACTTTCATATATTATTTATGACAAAAATATATAGGAAGTGCTTTATTATGAGCATAATAAGTAAAGTGTTATATCGTACTATGATTTCAGCAGGAGGAATTCTAGAAAAAAAGTTTAATAAATATACATTAAACTCAAAAAGTGTAAATGAAGAAGTATTATTTAAAATAATAAATAAAAATAAGAAGTGTAAATATGGAGAAAAATATAATTTTAGTTCAATAAAATCTATAAATGAATATAAAGAAAAAGTGCCAATTACAGATTACTCAGCTTATGAGCAATATATAAATGAAATGTTAAAGGGAGAAAAAAATATATTGATTAGTGATGAGGTTGAATATTTTGGACATACATCAGGAACAACAGGTAAACAAAAATTAATACCTGTCACTAAAAAATCAAGAGAAGTTGGAAGTAAGTATATGGCTCTTTTAATAGAAAGGTTTGCCTATAATAATTTAAAAAAACAATGGAATTATGGACGAGGGTTGATGTTAGCAGATACTGTTATGACTACTTACTCTGATGGAGGGGTACCTATATGTTCTGCAACGTCAGGTGGGATGGAATCAATAAAAAATATACTGCCTAAGATATATACTTCTCCATATGAAGTAATGAAAATAAAAGATAAAAATGCAGCATTATATTTACATCTATTATTTGCTCTTGAAGATAGAAATTTAACTTATATAAGTGGTGTATTTATTTCAAATGTTTTAGATGCATTAAGGATTCTAGAAGATAAAAATGAGTTATTGGTAAAAGATATTAGAAGGGGAAGCATTAATAGGAATTTAAATATTGATGATGAAACAAGAAAAAATTTAAATAGTTATTTAAAAGCAAATGCAGGAAGAGCTGATGAAATAGAAAAAGAATTTTCAAAGGGGTTTAGAGGGATATGTAGGAGGCTTTGGCCAAAGATAACTTATATCGCAGCTGTAACAGGTGCTAATTTTTCAATATATGATGATATGGTAGATTATTATACTGAATCATTACCAATTTATTCTCCAGCATATGCAGCTACTGAAGCTATGATAGGAGTTAATCCTTATATATCTAAAATAAGATATGTAGTAATACCAGATACAGTATTTTATGAATTTATGCCAATAGGAGAAGGTAATAAAGACAATCCTAAAACTTATTGTATAGATGAATTAAAGGTAGATGAAATGTATGAGGTTATAGTAACTAACTATGCTGGACTTTATAGATATAGATTAGGTGATGTAATAAAGGTAGTTGATTATTATAATAATTCACCAGAAATTGAATTTTTATATAGAAAAAATCAAGTTATTAATATGGTTTCTGAAAAAACAACAGAAGAACATTTAAGATCTTCAATAGATAAAACTATGAAAGAACTTAAGTTATCATTAATTGATTATACAACATTAGCAGATAATACAATAACACCTGGGAGATATGTTTTTTATTTTGAATTAAATAAAGAAATATCTAAAGATAAGATAAAAGAGATTGAAAGGGTTTTAGATTTAGAACTTCAAAAAGCTAATTTAGCTTATGGAAGATTTAGAAAGAATAATAAATTATCATGTATAAGCATTAATATTGTTAGAAAGAATACATTTGATAATATAAAGAAATTTTTAATCTCAAAAGGAGTTTCAAAAAGTCAAATTAAAATTCCAAGGGTGGCAACTAATAAGAAAGATATTTTAAGAATTTTAAATGATAATAGAATATAAATGAAGCAAAGAAGTGGTATAGTTAAATTTTCATATCACTTCTTTTAATTTTAGTTAAGAATAAGATTAATGTAATGTTATAATAAGAATTATGCAAAGAAAGGAAATAAAAAATATGTGGATATTATATGCATTTGGATCTGCATTTTTTGCTGGTGCAACATCAATTTTAGCTAAGATAGGGGTTAAGGATATTGATTCTCATGTTGCTACTGCAATAAGAACTATAGTAGTATTGATTTTTTCATGGATTATGGTATTTATAGTAGGATCACAAGGAACTATAGGAAATATAAGTGGAAAAACATTGACATTCTTAATATTATCGGGATTTGCAACAGGAGCATCATGGTTATGTTATTTTAAAGCATTGCAATTGGGTGATGTAAATAAGGTAGTACCTATTGATAAAAGTAGTATAATCTTAACAATGGTATTAGCCTTTATTTTTCTAGGGGAAAATATAACTATAAACATGGTAGTTGGGATGATTGGTATAGGTATTGGTACTTATTTGATGATTCAAAAAAAAGAAAGCATAGAAAAAGTAGTTAAAGGAAAAGCTTGGTTAGTATATGCATTATTATCGGCTATATTTGCTTCATTAACTTCTATATTAGGTAAAGTTGGGATAGAAAATGTAGAGTCAAATTTAGGAACGGCAATTAGGACAATAGTCGTACTTATAATGGCATGGATTATTGTTTTTGTTACTAAAAAACAAAGTGATGTAAAAAAGATAGATAAGAAAAGTTTGTTATTTTTAATATTGTCAGGAATAGCAACAGGAGCATCATGGTTATGTTATTATAAGGCATTACAAGATGGACTAGCTTCTATAGTTGTTCCAATAGATAAGCTTAGTATTTTAGTAACTATATTATTTGCTTATGTGTTTTTAAAAGAAAAATTATCAAAAAAATCAATAGTTGGGTTAGTATTAATTGTAGTTGGAACATTGATATTATTAATAAAGATTTAGTAAATAACCTTTTTAGATAAACTTATTTTAGTGAGGTAATTAACAAATGAAAAAATTTAATTTAATAACAAAGAAGATACAAAAAAGAAAAGATTAGAGAAAGTTATAGAAATGTTGGAAAAGAAAGAGAAGATGAAGTAAATAGCATTATTGTGTTAAAAAAAGCCTATATTTTGCAAGAAAAATAGTAATATTATTATGTATAATCACATTATAAACTGAATTCTTAGCTTAATATTGATGTTATTTACACATTAAGTTAGAATTTGGTATCTAAAGGCTTGCAAGTTGTTATCTTTTAATTAAATGAGGTGGGAATATTACAATGGCTAGCTATTAGATAAATTAATATGTAAGAAAAAGAATTGAGTTTTTATAATGTGGAGGTAACAAATATGGAAAGACAATGGTGGCATAGCTCAGTAGTGTATCAAATATATCCAAGAAGCTTTAACGATAGTAACGGTGATGGAATAGGTGATATCAATGGGATTAGAGAAAAATTAGATTATCTAAAGGAACTTGGTATAGATGTTATTTGGCTTAGTCCAGTTTATAAATCTCCAAATGATGATAATGGGTATGATATAAGTGATTATTGTGATATCATGGATGAATTTGGAACAATGGAAGATATGGACAACCTTTTAAAAGAAGCTAATGAAAAAGGAATAAAGATTCTTATGGATTTAGTTGTTAACCATACTTCTGATGAGCACAAATGGTTTATTGAAGCAAAAAAATCTAAAGATAATGAATATAGAGATTATTATATATGGAGAGATCCAGTAGAAGGACATGAGCCAAATGAATTAGGATCTTGTTTTAGTGGAAGTGCATGGCAATATGATGAAACAACAGGTCAATACTATTTACATTTATTCAGTAAGAAGCAACCTGATTTAAATTGGGAAAATGAAAAAGTAAGAAATGAAGTTTATAAAATGATGAATTTCTGGGTTGATAAAGGAATTGGTGGATTTAGAATGGATGTTATAGATCTTATAGGTAAAGTTCCAGATAAGATGATAACAGGAAATGGACCAAAACTTCATGATTATCTACAAGAAATGAATAAAGCAGCTTTAGAAGGTAATGATTTGTTAACTGTAGGGGAAACATGGGGAGCTACTCCAGAAGTTGCAAAGCTGTACTCAAATCCAGAGAGACATGAATTAAGTATGGTATTCCAATTTGAACATATAGGATTAGATCAAATTGAAGGAAAAGAAAAGTGGGATCTTAAACCATTAGAATTACTTGAATTAAAGAAAGTTTTATCTAAGTGGCAAACAGAACTTGAAGGACAAGGTTGGAACAGTCTTTTCTGGAATAATCATGACCTTCCTAGAATAGTTTCAAGGTGGGGAAATGATAAGGAATATAGAGTTCTAAGTGCTAAAATGCTTGCTACACTTCTTCATGGAATGAAAGGAACTCCTTATATATATCAAGGTGAAGAACTAGGAATGACTAATGTAAGATTTGAAGATATTAATGAGTATAATGACATTGAATCTTTAAATATGTATAAAGATAGAATTTCAAAGGGATATACTCATGAAGAAATAATGGAGTCTATTTATGCTAAGGGAAGAGATAATGCAAGAACTCCAATGCAGTGGGATAATTCAGAAAATGCTGGATTTACAACAGGAAAGCCTTGGCTTTCTATAAATGAAAATTATGAAGTTATAAATGCAAAACAATGCCTAGAAGATGAAAATTCAATTTTCCATCATTATAGAAAGCTTATAAATATAAGAAAGCATAATGATACTATAATCTACGGAGATTACACTTTATTATGTGAGGATGATAATAATATATTTGCATATGTTAGAGAATTAAATGGTGATAAAATATTAGTTGTTTGCAATTTCTATGATAAAGAAGTTGATTTTAATTTTGAGGGAGATTTCAATCATTCTGAAATCTTATTAAGCAATTACAAGGATTCAAGTACTTTATTAGAAAATTTAACTTTGAGACCATATGAAGCTATAATGTATAGAATTAAGTAATATAAGTTTTTTAAATGCCTATAGTATAAACTAAAGAGTTAGATTTATACTATAGGCAATTTTTTTATTTTTAATATAATACAATATATGTTAATATGGTATAAAAAGGAAAGAGGAGGAGGCATATTGTATACAATACACCAATGGCTTTTATTATTTTATTTATATTGCTTTGCAGGATGGATATGGGAATCATGCTATGTTTCATTAAAAAAGCGTAAATGGATAAATAGAGGTTTTTTAAAAGGCCCTCTACTACCTATTTATGGTTCAGGAGCAATAGTCGTATTAGTTTCAACTATAATGGTGCAAAATAATACTTTTTTAATATTTATTATAGGAATGATTGCAGCAACTATATTAGAGTATATTACTGGAGAGTTAATGGAAAGGATATTCCATGTTAGATATTGGGATTATAGTGATAAGCCATTTAATATTAATGGACATATATGTTTATTATCATCTTTGGCTTGGGGAATATTTTCGGTGCTTTTAGTAAAGATAGCTAATCCTAAAATAGCTAATTTAGTTGTAATGATACCAAATCAAGTTTCTGAGATAATAGCTTATCTAGCTACTATTTTTATTACCGTTGATGCAGTCCAATCATTTAATGAAGCAATTAATTTAAAGAATGTATTAGTTAAAATAACTGAAAGAAATGAAACTGTAAGTGTTATAAAAAAGAGATTAGAAATTGTTGAAGCTTTTATTAATGAAGATATCAAGGATTTACAAGGAAGAATACTTGATAAACTTGAAATCCAACAAGAAAGGAAGAGTGAGAAAAAGACAAAAAAAGCAATGCATATAGAAGCTATTATAAGAAAGAATTTATCTATAACTGAAGAAAAAATCAGAGGCTTATCTGAAAAAATATCATTGTATATGGATAAACTTGAGGGTGTGCCTTTCAGGGGTTCAGAAGATACTGAGCATTTAAAGTTAGAATTTAAAGAGTATATTAATAAATTAAGAATGCATGAAAGTAGAATTCATAATACTGAAAATAATGTGTATATAAAATCAATAAAAATATTACGAAGAAATCCAAATGCTAAGGCAAAGAAGTATGAAGAAGCAATGAATGAAGTTAAAAATTTAGATAAGGAATTAAATGATAAATAAAGAAAGATATATAATATAATATAATATAATATAATATAATATAATACTGAATTAAGCTAAATCAATTAGATAGGATATAATTTTGAGTCATAATGGAGTTTATGGCTCGATTTTTTTAGAATAAAAATTATAGATGAAATACTATATTGGGGGTAGGAGAAAAATGAGAAAAAGAATTAAATATTTATTTTTATGTATTGTAACAATAGGATTATTAGTGGGATGTACTAATTCGTCAAAAGAGCAAAATGTAGAAAGTTTTATTAGAAAGTTAGTATCATATGATACTTATAAAGATATATCAAGTCTTGAAGAGTCAGGACGATTCATTGAAGATTGTAAATCAATATTTGGTGAATATATTACTGATGATGCTTTTGATTTATTAATGGCTAATAGAATATTTACTAGATATAGCAGTGTTATATCAGAAGCAAGTGCTGTTACAGATATTAATTTTACAAAAACTAGTGAAACAGAAAATGATGGATATATTCATTTTGAGTATGAGGTTTCATATAAACTAGAACTTAATGGTGAAACTGTTGATATGAAAGATTATATGGCTTTTAATGTACTTGATGAAAAAGGATATAAGATTGAAAAGGTATCAATATCAGATAAGACAAGCAGTATTTTTAAAGCATTTTAAAGAAGAATATATAATATAGTGATAAGGTTGAATAATGATTAAGTTTATGGCTCAACTTATATTATTAAAAGTAATATAGATATGCTTATGAATAATATTAAAATAAAATACTTATAGGGGATATGTTAGGGGAGTGAGAAAATGAATGAGAAAGTATTAATTAATAATAAAGAATATACTTTTGTAAAAGATTATAGAGATGATAAAAACTTAAGAACAAGATTAAATGATTTAACTGATAAAACCTATGGATTTAACTTTAAAGAATGGTATGAAGCTGGTTATTGGGAAGAAGTATATATTCCATATTCATTATTAGATGGAGATAAATTAATAGCAAATGCATCTGTAAGTATTATGAAAATGAATGTTTTAGGTAAAAAGAAAAACTATATTCAAATAGGAACAGTAATGACTGATAATGAGTATAGAAATAAAGGTTTATCAAGATATTTAATTGAAAAAATAATTAGTGAATATAAAGAAAAGAGTGATTGTATTTATTTATCAGCAAATGATACAGTATTAAATTTTTATCCTAAGTTTGGATTTGAAAAAGTTAATGAATATAAGTATTCAATAAGTAAAATTAAAGAAGCTACTAATATTAAGAAGAGAAAATTAAATATAGATAATAAAGAAGATAAAAAAATATTAGAAAGTATTCTTGATAACAGTATAGTAAATTCAAAGCTTTATGTTGAAGATAATAAGAATTTAATTATGTTTTACTGTTTAGGATTTTTAAAAGAATGTATTTATTATATTAAAGAATATAACTCAGTTGCTATTTGTGAGTATGAAGAGGATGTATTAAATATTAATGGTATATTTTGTGATAGAAATTTTGATTTAGATAAAGTAATAAATGTTTTAATGGACAGTAAAACTAAAAAAGTAAATTTAGGATTTACACCTATTGATACAAATGGATATGAGAAAAGTATATTGACTGATGATAATAATACTTTATTTATTTTGAAGGATACAGAAAATATTTTTAGAGAGAATTATCTAATGTTTCCAGTATTATCTCATGCATAAAATGAAATGAGTACTAATTTAGAAGCAATATTAAGAATTAATATTCTAGTTGAGTTACAAGGAAGAGTGTGTTCAATACGTAATTTATTTTAGTATTTCACCATTCCAATTAGGTATTTTTAAGGTGGACTTCTTATTGATATAGAAGAGATAGGAATCAAGTCCTATCTCTTTTTAAAATGAAAATATTATTTAAAATTATAATTTGTTAATATACTTTCTCTATTTTTTAATTTATCATTATAAGCTTCATAGAAGGATAAACCTAAAAAGCTTCCAGTTATATTTACTACATTATTAAAGCCTAAATGTTGTAATGCTAGGACTGCATTATAGCTTCTTTGCCCAGTTCTACAATGAAGATAAACTGTTTTATCCTTTGGAATTTCATTTACTCTTTCCCTTAGCTCACTTAAAGGAATATTAATAGCACCTTTAATATGACCATTTTCAAATTCTGCTCTTTCTCTTACATCTACTATATAAGCACCAGATTCAACTAATTCTCTTACTTTATCAACGTTAATTTGTTTAAATGAACCATTTAAAAGATTCGAAGCAACATAGCCAGCATAATTTACTACATCTTTAGCAGTTCCAAATGGTGGTGCATAACATAATTCCAAGTCTTTTAAATCGTAAGCAGTAGCTCCAAACTTAATAGCAGTTGCAATTACATCAATTCTTTTAACTGCATCACCTTTACCAATAGCTTGTGCGCCCAAAACTTTTCCGGTTGGAACTTCAAATAGAAGTTTAAAGTGTAAAGGTGCAGAATTTGGCATTATACCAACTTTATCATTTGTTGAGATTCTCACTATATCATAGTTAATATTCATTCCTAATGAATTAATTAAAGATTCGTTTAAACCTGTTGATGCTGCATTATAATCAAATACTTTAATTGCACTTGATCCAATATAACCTTTATTTGTAGTTACCTGTCCACTTATATTATCAGCAACACTTCTTGCTGCTTTTTGAGCAGGACCTGCTAACGATAATTTAGTAAAACTATGAGTTAATGCATTATATACTTCAATAGCATCTCCAACAGCATAAATATCATTATCACTAGTTTTATAGTTACCGTCAACTTTTATAGCCCCAGTTTGACCAATTTCAAGGCCTGCATTTTTTGCAAGTTCTATTTCAGGTGTTACTCCTATTGCCATAACAACAGCATTAGCTTTAATTTTTGTGCCGGAGGCTAAAACTACTGTGTCTTTTTCAAATTTAGTAACTTTATCATCTACAATTAAATTAACATCGTGATCTGTCATTTCTTTATGAAGTATTTGAACCATATCATAATCAAAAGGTTTTAATATTTGAGGTGTAGCTTCTATTAAAGAAGTATTATATCCACCTTCAATTAAATTTTCTGCTGCTTCAACTCCAATAAATCCACCACCAATAACGGCAATATCTTTAGCTTGCAATTTCTGTATAAATTTATTTAAATTATCTATATCAACAACATTTCTTATAGTAAAAACATTAACGTTTTCTATACCAGGAATATTAGGAATAATAGGTCTTGCCCCTGGAGAAAGAATAAGTTTATCATATTTTTCTTTGTAAATTTCACCAGTTAATAAATTTTTAACTTTAACTTCTTTATTATATTTATCTATTGATAAAACTTCACTACTAACTCTTGCTTCTATATTGTATTGCGATTTGAATTTTTCAGGACTCATTAATACTAATCTATTTGCACTTTGTATTGTTCCACTTAAACGATATGGAAGCGCACAGTTTGAAAATGACACATGTGGACCTTTTTCAAACATTACAATTTCATATTCTTCGCTATTTCTTCTAAGTCTTGCAGCAGCTGATGCACCACCAGCAACTCCACCAACAATTAAAACTCTTTTTTTCATAAATTTATACACCTCATTTGGATATAGTTAATTATTAAGATTTCAATATCTAATGATTAAATTGTTACAGTTAATTTTAACTTCTATGTTTACCTAAATAAGAGCCAACGCCACCTGCAACATTTATTACATTAAAGCCTTTTTGTCTAAGACTATTACAAGCCATAGAACTTCTTCCACCAGATTGACATACTAGATAATATTCTTTATCTTTTTTTAGGTATTTATCAGGATTACCTAAAAGTGTTTGCATCGGTATATTTTTTGCGCTTTTTATAGAACCTCTATTATATTCATTAACTTCTCTTATATCTATTAGTTCAATTTTACCTATTAAATTATCAATATCATTAACATTAATTACTTTGCCATTATTTTTATTAAAAAATCCAAACATATTATCCTCCATTAAATTTAAAAACATTTAAATTTATAATTACTTTATGCTTATATAATAGCTGTTAAGGTTAATTTAGTTTGTGACTATATCACTTTAACAACTCATTTAAATCTTTTTCTATCTGTATTTTTCCTCGGCTTAGTTTTAAATATCCCATTTTTTCTAGCTGCTTTAATTTTCTACTAATTACTTCCCTAGCTGAATCTAATTCAAATGCCAAATCATTATGAGTTACATAAATATTTTTACTGTTTTTAGATATAAGTAATTTAATTAATCTATTTGTTAATGGTTCATGCTTAACTTCTTCTTTAACATTGATTATTACATTAAATTTACTATATAAATCTTTGTATATATATTGTAAAAATAAAGTATTATTAAGCAAATAAGTATTCACAATATCAAAAGGGATGATACATATTTTAGAATTTTGCATAGCTCTTCCTATAATATTTAATGAAGTGCAATTTAGAAAACAACTTAATGCTTCATGACATATTTGTCCTTTTTCTATGTTATAAAGATTAGTTTCTTCACCTTTTTCATTAATCTTTTGAATTTTTATAGTTCCACTTATAACAAATAGAAATCCTACACATTTATCTTCAGTAGTATTTAGCAATTCATCTGCTAACAATTCCTTAAATAGAGCTCTTTCAACTAAAGCACCTTTATTATAATTATCTATTTGCTCCAAAATTGGATAAGCTTTATAAAGTTCTTTTATATAATAATTTCTATTATTAATAACTTTCATTTAAATCCTCCAGTTTTATAATAATTATCTTATCTAATATTTTATATGATTATTATATATTTTAAGTGACTTAGTCACATAATACAAATTTTGGGTGATTAAGTCACGTACAGTTACGAATTCAGTATATATACTGTAGTTAAAGTTAGTTATTATTTAATGGAGGATTAATGAGGTGGAAAATAAAATAATAAAGAAAAAGGCTAATGTTGATGAAAGATATTGTGTTGCTTGTGGAAGATGTGAGAAAGAATGTCCATTTAGTGCAATATCTATTTATAAAGGTATTATTTCAAAAGTAGATATTAATAAGTGTGTAGGGTGTGGTAAATGTGCAAAGGCATGTCCTGCAAATGCGATAGAAATTAAACCTATAGAAGTGAGTGATAGCAAAAATAAAATTAATGTGAAAAAGAAAATAAAAAATAAGAAGCATTGGTCAGATTATATGTGGATAGTTTCTACATTATATTGTTTTATACTAGCTTATTTACTATTTTTTTTGATAAAGCAAAATAATAAGTAATTATATTTTTAAGTAATGACATAATATTTCATTAAATACAAAATATATAATATATATGTAAATTTAAGATTTTTATTATGTGATTATATCACTTTAAATATTTGTTTTTAATTGTATAGTATAAACGAATTAGAAATAAAATTTTTGGAGGAATATAAGATGAATAAAAATAATTGGATAAAAGGTGCAATGATATTAGGGTTATCATTTTTTATAGCCATTTTTCTTGTAAAACCAATAGGAGTATCAACTCAATTTTCTGTATTGTCAGGAATTATACATAGCACAATAGATAGTGATGTAATAGTTGAAGATTCAAATAGAGAAAGTGGTTACGCAAGTTCAAATGCATATTATGATAAATCAGAAGGAAAATTAGCTAAAGCTATAAAAAATCCTATAAACTACGACTTTATATTTGTATTATCTATACCAATCGGTGGACTATTAGGGTATATGTTATCTAAAAACAAAAGGAAAAATGGTGAAGAAGATGCTAGTAGAGATATAGAATATTGTACACTAGATGATAATAAAAAAGGATTTCTAGGTAAATATGCTCCAAGCTTTATTGGAGGATTTATATTACTTTATGGTGCTAGAATGGCTGATGGATGTACTAGTGGACATATGATGAGTGGAATGATGCAAGGTAGTGTTAGTGGTTATGTATTTGCAGCTGCTGTTTTTGCAACAGCAATACCAACAGCGATAATAGTAAAAAAGATATTGTATAAATTTTGTACAAAAATATTTTAGTTAGTAGTTATATAATATATTTATAAAAGATAATAAAATTTTAATGATTTATTAGGTTATTAATAAAATTAAACAATATGGAGGTATAGGGAATGGTATTTCCAACACATATAGTAGCAGCAGGAGCATTGGTTACTAATGAAAAGGATGAGGTTTTATTGGTCAAGAATCCACATAGGGGATGGGAGTTCCCAGGTGGACAAGTTGAAAATGGAGAAGATTTAATTGAAGGCATAACTAGAGAGGTATTTGAAGAATCAGGAATAAAAATTAGTGTTAAGAAGCTTGCTGGGGTTTATTCTAACACAAAATCATATATAGGGTGGGATAATAAAACATTTGTACCTACTAAGGTGATATTTGATTTTTTGGCAGTAAAGGTTTCAGGAGAATTGAGAGAAAGTGAAGAAAGTACTGAGGTTGGGTGGTTTAGTAAAGATATAGTTCTAGATATGATAAGGGAGCCTTGGATAAAGGAAAGGGCTAAGGATATGATAGATTTTGATGGACAAGTAGTTTACAGGGTATATTCATCAAGGCCTTATGAAATTTATAGGGATGAATATATTTAATTAATAAATTTAATGGGTGTGTAATTTAAAGTATAAGTTATTCACTCCTTTTTATTATAAGATAAATGTTAGGTTAGGATAATTTATAGATAACTATAAAAAGTTTGATATAATGGTGTTAATATTGGAAATAACTTAATTAATAATAAAAAAGCATGTAAGAAAATATTAATTAACTTTATAACGAGATTATTATAGAGAAAGTTTAAAGGAAGTAAACAATGGTGAAAAATATTAAAAAAATATATCCAAGATATTTTGAAGAGTTCAAATGTATAGGAGGAAAATGTGAGGATAGTTGCTGTATTGGTTGGAATATTGATATAGATAAAATAACATTTAAAAAATATTTTAAAGTTAAAGATCCAGAAATGAAGAGAATGTTTCAAAAGAATGTTCAAAACAATGAAAGATGTAGTAGTGAAGATATTGATTATGGAATAGTTAAATTGAAAAAAGATAAGAGATGTCCGTTTTTAGATGAAGAAAATTATTGTGTCATTCATTCAAATTTAGGTGAAGATTATCTTTCAAATGTTTGCACATGTTTTCCAAGAGTAACTAATAAAATAGATGATACTTATGAAATGTCTCTTGATGTAGCATGTCCAGAGGCAGCAAGACTTATTTTATTAAATAAAGAAGGCATAAAATTTGTTAGTAAAGAAGAATCGATTGGCAAACATATAATATCAGCACAAATAGATAGCAAAATTAAAGAAGTTCAAAATTCACCTTTAAGATATTTTAGAGAAATAAGAGATTTTTGTATAGATATAATTCAAAATAGAGATTTTAAGCTAAATGAAAGATTATATATTTTAGGGGATTTTATAAATAAGCTTGAAGATAAGTTTAATAGTAATTTAGGGGACATAGCTAAATTTATAAGTACATATGATATTAAGAGAGCAGCTAAAGAATATTCAAGTGATGATATAAATTCACTACTAGGAAATGATAATATGAATTATATTATACAAATGAATTTCTTTATAAAGATGCTTAAGATTTTAAAGGTAGATAAAGAAGTTGAAAGTATTACATTTAAAAAGTATACAAAAGAAATGCTAGAAGGATATAAGATTGAAAGTGATAAATCCATAAATGAAAATGCACTTTTATATATAAAAGCTTTTGATGAATATGAGGAAATTATAGAAAATGAATATAATTATATATTTGAAAATTACTTAGTTAATTTTATTTATAATAATATGTTCCCATTTAATGAGGTATTAACACCATTTGATAGTTATATAATGTTATTGATGAGAGTAGCTTTTATCAAATTTTATTTAGTAGGATTATATTTAAATGGGGAGGATAATAATAAAGAGAAAATAGTTGGGTTTATACAAGTGTTTTCAAAGACTATAGAACATCATAAAGTATTTTTAATTGATGCTTTAGCATATATAAAGAGAAATGAATTTAATAACATGGAATTTGCAAAAAATCTGTTATAGACTAAGAGACTGCTAATATTTAATATGATATTAGCAGTTTTTTTTAGTTATAAGAATTAATATTAAAAAAATGGCAAATAATAAAATTTATGAAAGCTATTAATTAAAAGAAAACTATTCTAATATTCTTCCAAGAAGTACATTGAATGTAAATTAAACTAGATAAATTAAAGACTTTAAATAGTTTTGATAAACTAAATTAAATATGTTCCTTTTGGTGAAATTTAGAATTTTATTTAAGGATGTGAACAAATGATGAAAAGAAAAAAAATTCCTCATTTTTATATTGCATTAGTTCTTATAGTAATAATAACAGTTACCACTTTTGGTACAATGAAAATGGAAGAAGATTTAGATAATGAAAAATATTTAGTTAAAGAGACATTTAATGCAGAAGGAAGTGAAGGTAAAATTAGTATTATTCCAAAACCAATAAGTATTGAAACTAATGAAGGAAGATTTATTTTAACTAATGATACTTCAATTTATGTCAAGGGAATTACTGATGAAGAAACAGAAGAGATACGATGGATAGCTGATTTTCTTAGAGAAAAGTTAAGTGCAGCTACTGGGTTTGAGTTAAATATTATAAAAGGGGATAAGCCACCAGAAGGTAGTATTTACTTAACTACAATTAATACAAATCCTGAACTAGGAATAGAGGGATATAATATATTATCCACTCCTAAAATAGTTAAAATATCAGCATATAAACCAGAGGGAATAGCAAGAGGAGTACAAACATTAAGACAAATGCTACCAGCACAAATTGCTAATAGTACAGTAGTTAATAATGTAGAATGGACTGTTCCAGCATCAATTATTAATGATAAGCCAGTGTATAGCTATAGGGGCTTAATGATTGATGTAGCAAGGCACTTTTTTACTGTAGATGAAATTAAGAGACAGATAGATTTAGCAGCACAATATAAGATAAATAGAGTACATTTACATTTAAGTGATGATCAAGGATGGAGATTAGAAATTAAAAAATATCCAGAATTAACCCTTATAGGTGGAAGTACAGAAGTTGGTGGAGGTCCAGGAGGATATTATACACAAGAACAATTTAAGGATATTGTTAGTTATGCTATGCAAAGATATGTTGAAATAGTTCCTGAGTTTGATATGCCAGGACATACTAATGCAGCGCTAGCTTCTTATGGATTTTTAAATCCTAATGGTAAAAAGGCTCCTTTATATACAGGAACTGATGTAGGATTTAGCTCATTTATGGCGCATAGTGAAAAAACTTATGAATTTATAGAGGATGTAATAAAAGAAGTTGTTCAAATTTCACCTTCTAAATATATTCAAATAGGTGGAGATGAAGCACTTAATACTAAAAAAGAAGATTATGATTATTTTGTAGGAAGAGTTGCTAAAATAGCTCAAAAGTATGGGAAGATACCAATAGGTTGGGATCCAATAGATACATCCCCAGAAATAAATTCAAGTGTAATACTACAAAATTGGAAAGATTCTAATGAAGAAGCTGTAAAAAAGAATATGAAAATAATAGTATCAATTGCAAGTAAAGCTTATTTAGATATGAAATATAATGAAAAAACACCATATGGACTTGATTGGGCAGGGTATATTCCAGTAGAAACAGCATATAAATGGGATGTAACAGATTATGCACCAAAGAATTTGGCTTTAGGATTAGAAGCACCTTTATGGACTGAAACAATTTCTACACAAGAACAAATGGACTATATGATATATCCAAGACTTCTTGGATATGCAGAAATAGGTTGGACTCCTAAAGAAAATAGAAATTGGGAAGAATATAAAATGAGATTAGAAATGCAAGAAGAAAGACTAGGATATGAAGGGGTGAACTATTATAAAGAAAGTTAGGGGAAGTTAGTAAATGGTAAAATTTAAAGTGAATTATAGAGTTTTATTATTGACTTAAAAAAGGATATAATAGATAATATTATAAAGAAACATCTTAATATTTTAGATAAAAGAGAAAATTTAATTTCTTAAATTGAAAATTCTTGATTTTCTTTAAGAAGTTCTTAAACTTTTAGTAAAATATTATTTAATATTAGAGTTAAAGATTATGATAAGGAAGAGTATTTTAAGCTATTATTTTTAGAGAGCTAAGGTATGGTGAAACTTAGTAATAATACTTTTAAGAAGCAGCCTTTGAATCGCTTTGTTGAGAACTAAGAATTTTCTTAATGTAGGCAAAGTCGTATTTCCTAACGTTATAAGGAATAAAATATGAATGTGTCTCCAAGTTTTACTGAAAGTTATATATGAAATTTGGCAAGACGAATGTACAGCTCACTTATTGATAGAAAAGAGCTTAATTAATTTATATTTTACTGAGTGAGTAAAGCAATTTACTTATTAGGGTGGTACCGCGGAATTTTATAGCTTCGTCCCTTCTATTTTATAGAAGGACGAGGCTTTTTTTAGTTATGAGTTAATAATTAATAGTTAGAAGTAAAGGAATAAAATCAGCTAATGCAGATTTTAAAATATATTAAAAAACTTTTTAAGGAGTTTTAACATTAACTAATAACTCTAAATTACTAACTATTTAAGGAGGGTTTATCATGGAAGAAATTTTAGAGATTTTAGAGCAAAACAGTAGATATACTGATGAACAAATAGCTGTTATGGCAGGTAAAACAGTAGAAGAAGTTAGAGAAGCAATTAGAGATTATGAAGAAAAAAGCATAATTGCGGGATATACAACATTAATAAACTGGGAAAATACAGGAAAAGAAACAGTTACTGCATTAATTGAAGTTAAGATAACGCCTCAAAGAGGAGAAGGATTTGATAAGGTAGCTGAAAGAATATATAACTTTGATCAAGTTAAAGCCTGTTATTTAATGTCTTCAGGAGGATTTGATTTAACGGTTATAGTAGAAGGAAAAACAATGAAAGAAGTTGCAATGTTTGTATCAGAAAAATTAGCAGTTCAAGATAATGTAATAGGTACAGCAACTCATTTTGTATTAAAGAAATATAAAGATCATGGAACTATATTTAAAGAAAAGAAAGCTTCTAATAGGGAGGTAATATTTATATGATGCTAGAAAATATGATAAGAAAAGAAGTTAGAGAAATGCCTCCTTCAGGTATAAGAAAATATTTTGACATAGTAAATGAAATGGAAGATGTAATATCTTTAGGGGTAGGAGAGCCAGATTTTGTTACACCTTGGAATGTTAGAGAAGCGGGAATATATTCTTTAGAGCAAGGTGATACTCACTATTCTTCTAATGCTGGATTTATAGAACTTAGAGAAGAAATAGCTAAGTATTTATATAGAAAATTTGATTTAAAGTATAATCCTAAGGATGAGATTTTAGTTACTGTTGGTGGTAGTGAAGGTATTGATATTGCATTAAGAGCATTAACAGGACCTGGAGATGAAGTAATTATTCCAGAACCAAGCTTTGTTGCATATAAAGGATGTACTGCATTTACTGGAGCAACTGCAAAGATAATAAATCTTAAAGCAGAAAATGACTTTAAGTTAACAGCACAAGAATTAGAAGAGGCAATTACTGAAAAAACAAAGGTAGTTATAATTCCATTCCCCAATAATCCAACAGGGGCAATAATGACAAGAGAAGAATTAGCTCCGTTAGTGGAAGTATTAAAAGATAAGGATGTAATAGTTATTTCTGATGAAATTTATGCAGAATTATCTTATGATAAGCCACATGTATCTATAGCAAGTTTCCCAGAAATTAAGGATAAAACACTTGTTATAAATGGATTTTCAAAATCTTATGCTATGACAGGATGGAGACTGGGATATGTATGTGGACATCACATTCTTTTAGATGCTATGAAGAAAATTCATCAATATGCAATAATGTGTTCACCAACAACAGCACAATTTGCAGCAATCGAAGCATTAAAGAATGGCGATGAAAGTGTTAGTAAGATGGTGAAGGAATATAATAGAAGAAGAAGGGTCTTGGTTGATGGATTTAGAAAACTTGGATTAGATTGTTTTGAACCATTAGGAGCTTTTTATGTATTCCCATGTATTAAGTCAACAGGAATGACATCTGATGAGTTCTGTGAAAAGTTATTGCTACAAGAAAAAGTACTAGCAGTTCCAGGTAATGCATTTGGTGAATGTGGTGAAGGATTTATTAGAGCATGCTATGCATCATCTATGGAAAATATAATGGAAGCTTTAAAGAGAATTGAAAAATTCTTAAATGAAGTTAGATAATGTAGTACACTGGACCTTTGTGGTCCAGTTTTTTTACATATATAAACTATATTATTAAAATATAAATATTTAGAACTATGTAAACGTTAATGGTATAATAAAAGTGATAAAGGTAGGAGGGAGTATTTATGAGAAAATATCCAGAAAAATATTTAGAAGTGTTAAAAAATGAAGTAAATATAATAGAGAGTAATGGGGTTAAGATAATATTTAAACCAAGCCCTGGAGAAAAAAGAGATGGTTACTTAGATCCATGTGAAAAGGAAATAATGGATGGACATTGGGCAAGTAAAAGCAATGATAAAGAAGAGAATCAGAAAGATGTAAAAGAAAATGTAGATAAATCTATGGAAAATGATGAAATGACTACATTAGATATGGTAATTTCGACGATTAGAGATAGTATGGGATTCCCTAATTATAACTTAAATACAGTTGAAATTTATACAAAGTTTGAAACTATTACTGATAGTGGAAATGAAGTAGGATTATGGCGTTACTATCCAAGAAATTTAGATAGAAATAAAAATAATAAAGCATTAGTGTTTTTCCATGGTGGTGGATGGATTGGAGGAACTACATATGTAGTAGAAAATTTCTGCAAATTGATTGCAGAAAAAGCTAACTGTGTAGTCTTTAATGTAGATTATTCACTAGCTCCAGAAAAGCCATATCCAAATGGATTAAATGATAATTATTATGCAGTAAAGCATATATATGATAATGCTGAAAAATATAGAATAGATAAAAGTAAAATTGCAGTAGCAGGGGATAGTGCTGGTGGTAACTATGCTGCAGCCATATCATTAAAATCAAGAGATGAAGAAGTACCTATGATTGCATTACAAGTCTTAATTTATCCAGCAGTAGCAATAGGAAATGCATGTGTTCAAGGATATAAGTGGTCAGAAGATATGATAGAGATTGCTACAGAATTAGAAGAAAAGGTGAGACCATTGACTGGTTTAGGAAGACCTAGCAAAGACTTAAGTGATCCAATGTTGGCAAGCTATTTACCTAGCTTTGATTTAGTTAATGATCCATACGTGAGTCCTATGATGGCAAAATCACATGCTAACTTACCAAAAGCAATTTTAGTAGGTGCAGAATTTGATGGACTTCGTATTCAAACAGAATTTTATGCAAAGCAGCTTCAAGATGCCGGCGTTGATGTTACTTGCTATAGATATAAAGGTATGACTCATGCATTTATTGATAAGTTAGGATTTGTTCCTCAGGCTGAAGATTTAGCTGATGTAATATCAGATGCGATAAAAAATTTATAAGGTATAAAAAGATATATGAACTGTATTGAAATAAAGAAATTACAAATAGTTTCAATACAGTTAATTTTTTTTAGTAATTTATGTTGATATGATAAATAATATATTTGCTTACTATTAATATATGGTATATAAATATGATATACTTAAAGTTGATTTAATAAATGATTTATAAACAATATTTTAATGAGATAGGTGAATAAATAGATGGCTACGATAGTAGATGTTGCAAGGTTAGCAGGTGTTACTCCAACCACTGTATCACGTGTTATTAATAATAGAGGATATATTAGTGAAAAAACAAAGAAAAGGGTTCATGAAGCTATGGATGAACTGGGATATCAGCCTAATGAAATAGCACGTTCCTTAACAAAACAAAAAAGTAATACAATTGGAGTTATAGTACCTCATATATCTCACCCATACTTTGCAAAATTAATAAGTAATTTAGAAAATGAAGCAGCTAAAAAAGATTACAAGATAATATTATGTAATAGTAAAGAAAAAGCTGAAAAAGAAAAGCAATATTTAGATATGTGTAAAAGTAATAGAGTTGCAGGGATAATTATATGTAGTGGAAATGTTGAATCTAATAAGATTAATACAGGAGGTATTCCAGTAGTATTATTAGAGAAAAATTTTGAAGAAGGTAAGCTTGGAATTCAATGTGATAATTATCAAGGTGGAAAGCTTGCAACAGAGCATTTAATAGAATGTGGATGCAAAAAAATATTACACCTTAGTGGAGTAATAGATGAAGAAATGCCTGCTGATAATAGAGAAAAAGCTTTTATAGATGTATGTAGTAAAAATGAGATTGAGTATTTTATAAAGAAATATGATATAGATACATATAATCAAATGAATTATTACGATTATATAAAAGCAGCACTAAATGAAATAGAAGGTGTTGATGGAATATTTGCAAGTAGTGATTTAATAGCTGCACAGGTTATTCAAGTTTGTAATGAAATAAAAATTAGGATACCGGAAGATATTAAATTAGTTGGCTTTGATGATGTTGATATATCACAATTAACAACACCGAGGATAACTACTGTACATCAGCCAATCAAAGAAATGGCAAGGCTTTCAATTGAATTAATTGATGCTAAATATAATAATATAGAGGTAAATGAAAAAACTATATTACCAATTAAGTTAATTATTAGAGAGAGTACAGTGAATAAATAAAATTATCTATGGAGTATTTTAATATAAAAAAACTACCCCAGGTGGATTTACCAGGGGGAGTTTTAAGTGTGCTATGATGTATCGTTCATTATTTATATATTTAAACTTAAGAGAATGAATAGAATTATCTATTATTATTAAGTTAAAATACCATATCATTAAATAGTGTATCTTTCAACAATACCATCATCATTTATATATTTAATTGTAGATTTGCTAGTAGTTAAATCAACATTTAAAGTACAATATTTATTATCTTTTTTCCATGTTAGGATGATTTCAGTATCACTTGAAGGTTCAACAGTGAAGTCTCCATCAAATGCAGGATAATCATTTCTAAAGTCAATTAGCTTAAGTAATCTTTGAACTACCTCTTGACTATATGCTTTATCAATTTCTTCTAAAGTAAAGTTATGTCTATTAATTTCACGACCTTCTCCAGTACGAGTAACATTTTCAACATCATTTTCGCCAGCTAATAACCCAACATAATAAACTTGTGGAATACCAGGGGCAAAGAATTGAATTGCTCTTGCGCTTAAGTATGCATCATCATTGCATCCTAAAACTGAATAGTAAGAACATCTTATTTGATGAACATCAAATCCATCTGGGCTCTTATGAGCATCAGAATGAACTAAGCTTAAATTTGCACCATGATTTAAGCAATGATCAACAATCTTTCTAGCATCAGCTGTAGATACTAAATCATCAAGATCAGGTTTTACAGGAATACCATCATGGCAATCTAACATTGTAAATTGATTAGTTGGTCTGTTTTTTAAGTAGTCAGTAAGTGCTGAACTTGATTTGTTAACTAATGTGCTAAGTATAGTATATGGTAATATAAAGTCATATATATAGTTACCGTATTTAGCTAACTTATATTGAGTAGTATAGTGGGAATGAACTTCAGGTAATAAATCAATATCTAAAGATTTAGCTAAATCAGATACCCAGTCTAAGAACTTATATATTTCAGGTTCAACGAAGAAACAACTAGTTCCAAGTTTCTTTATTACATATCCAACAGCATCAAGTCTTACAATTTTAACATTGTTTTTGTGGAAGTTTTCAAAGAATTCCTTTAATAAGGCTCGTACAGCTTCAGAATTTATGTCTAAATCAATTTGTTCTGAAGGTGTTTCTTTACCAAAAGTAGTCCAAACAGAAACTTCTTCACCTTTTATATTAAATGTTGAATAAGGAACTTGTCTACGTAAGAACATCTTATTTATATCTTCCTGAACTGGTTTGCCATCGGACCATATTTTATCTAATGTTATAAATAAATTTGCATATTTTGAATCTCGCCCATTCTTTAAGAAATCTTGGAAAAATACAGAGTTTTTAGAAATATGATTAACCATTAGATCAAGAAGGATATCATAGTTTTCAGCTAATTTACGAATATCTTCCCAAGTACCAAATTGAGGTTCTATTTCTAAGTAAGTTAGTGGCGCGAATCCCCTATCTCCTGATGATGGGAATGGAGGAAGTATATGAATACCACCTTTAAATGTTTTTGGAAAATATTTTGTAAGAACATTATTTAATGTTTTTAAATCTCCACCAAGAGAATCAGGATAAGTTATAAGTTGAACTTTATTTTTAACTGCCATTTTTATATCTCCTCTTAATTAATTATATATTATAAATTGTTTTTAATTCTTCTATTGAAGGCAATTTAGCAATTGCTCCTACATGTTTAAGTTTGAAGGCACTTGTTGCAAAACCTATATTTAAAGCTTCTTTTAAAGTGTAATTGCTAGTTATAGCTGTGTAGAATCCACCCCAGAAAGCATCTCCAGCACCAGTTGTATCAATAACTTCAGTAGCTAAAGTATTGAATTTGATAGTTTTAGTTCCGTCAGAAACTATTGCACCATATTTACCTAAGGTCATTATTACAAGCTTTGCACCACACTCTATAAATTTGTTTACATGATTTTCAGGAGTATCAGGTCCAAAAATTCTTTCAGCATCAACTTCAGAAGGCTTTATAATATCTACTTTACCTATAAGGTTTTTTATATATTCTATTCCATCATGTCCTTCTTCCCAAATCATTTCGTGATAATTTGGATCAAATCCTATAAGAACATTATTTTTTCTAGCTTCTTCAATAACCCTTTCAATCATTTTTCTTGATTTTGATTGAGAAATAGGCCAGCAAGAAAAATGAACTATTTTACTATTTTTTAATGTTGAATCTATGTCTGAATTATATTCTAAGTTGTAATCTGCACTACGATAGAAAATTGGTAGTGGAGTTTCTTTGCTCTTAGTTACAAGTACCATACTTGTAGAATGATTTACTGAGTTAATTAAGTTTGTGTCAATGTTATTGTTTTTTAAGTGATTAATTAAAAACTTACCTAATCCGTCATTTCCAACGCAAGCTGTTATAATAGGATTACCACCAAGTCTTTTTATATTCATAGTTATATTAGCCGGTGAACCACCAAAAAATCTTGAATATTTATTGGAGTTGAAATTAGTATCATAATCATCAGAAATCATATCTACTAAAATTTCCCCAATTGTAAATACGTCATTTATTTTATCTTGGAATTGTATAGTATTACTAAAATTAAACATTGTTACCTCCAAATAGTTTTCTATAACTAGAGTATAGATATTATTTACTAATATGTCAATCGCTTGACATATAAAATTAATTTTTTTAAGTTTAAAAATATGGATAATTTTACAAAAACATAGATGGTATAATATAAGGAGATAATAAAAATATATATGAATGATAAAGGGTGAGAATAATTTAAGGAGGATATTATGGGGAAATATAGCTTAGATTTAAAGGAATATGCAAGGCTTGCTAGAGAAGTTGCAGCTGAAAGCTGTGTATTATTAAAAAATGATAATAATACACTTCCACTAAAAAAAGGAGATAAGGTAGCAGTTTTTGGTCGAAGTGCTTTTAATTATTATAAAAGTGGATTAGGTTCTGGAGGACTTGTAAATACAAGATATGTAGTAAGTATATTAGATGCTTTAAGGAATGAAAAGGATATTGTTTTAGATGAAGATTTATTAGAAATATATAGTGAGTGGATTAAAGAAAATCCATATGATGAAGGACATGGATGGGGAACTGTACCTTGGTCTCAAAAAGAAATGAAATTAGAAGATTATATAGTAAGAGTAGCTAAGGAAAATGATATTGCATTAGTTATGATAGGCCGTACTGCAGGTGAGGATCAAGATAGTAAAAATGAGGCTGGAAGTTATCTTTTAACAGATGTTGAAAAAGATATGATAAAAAAAGTGAGCCAAGCATTTAAGAGAACTGTAGTAGTTTTAAATGTTGGTAATATTATAGATATGAAATGGGTAGATGAGTATAACCCATCAGCAGTACTTTATGCTTGGCAAGGTGGGCAAGAAGGTGGAAATGGAGTTGTTGATGTTTTAACTGGAAGGGTAAATCCATGTGGAAAGTTAACTGATACTATTGCAAAAAATATAGAAGATTATCCATCTACTAAAAATTTCGGAGATCCAGAGAGAAATTATTATGAAGAGGATATTTATGTAGGGTATAGATATTTTGAAACTTTTGCAAAAGAAAAGGTTATGTATCCTTTTGGATATGGATTATCATATACAAGTTTTGATATTAAGGGGAAATTACTTGAATCAACACATGAGGAAATAGTTGTTGAAGCAAATGTAACTAACAATGGCAATATGTCAGGGAAAGAAGTTGTACAAGTTTATATAGAAGCGCCACAAGGTAAACTTGGAAAGCCAGTAAGAGCTCTTGTCGGATTTAAGAAGACAGGTATTATTAAACCCGGTGAATGTGAAAAGTTAATAATAAATATACCTAAAAGTTATATAGCATCTTATGATGATAGGGGTGTAGACGGATATAAATCTTGTTATGTCTTAGAAGAAGGTTTATATAAGATTTATATAGGATCAGATGTTAGAAATGCTGAAGAATCAGGGCAATACGATGAAAAATTTACAATAGTAGAAAGTTTAGAAGAGGCTTGTGCACCAATAGTTTATTTTAAAAGAATTAAGCCTGTATTAGATGAAAATAATAAATTTAATATAGAAAATGAAGAAGTTCCTGTGAGAAGAATAAATCCTAAAGAGAGAATGTTTAAAAATCGTGATGAAGAAATAATTTATACAGGGGATAGAGGCTATAAGCTTGCTGATGTATTTGAAAATAAAGTAAAGTTAGATGATTTTGTAGCACAGTTAAGTTACAATGATTTAATTTGTATGTTTAGAGGAGAGGGAATGTGTAGTCCTAAGGTTACTCCAGGAACAGCAGCTGCATTTGGTGGAATTACTGAATCATTAAGAAACTTTGGAATACCTGTTGCATGTTGTGCTGATGGTCCATCAGGTATAAGAATGGATTGTGGAACAAAGGCATTTTCACTGCCAAATGGGACAGCATTAGGATGTACGTTTAATGTTGATTTAGTTAAAAAACTTTATAAAATGACTGGAATAGAGTTATGTAGAAATAGGATAGATTCTCTTTTAGGACCTGGAATGAATATTCATAGAAACCCATTAAACGGAAGAAACTTTGAGTACGTATCAGAAGATCCAATACTAACTGGAAAGATAGGTGCAGCTCAAGTTATTGGTATTCAAGAAGCTGGATCTACAGCAACAATTAAACATTTTTGTGCCAATAATCAAGAGGCTTCAAGGCGTTTTGTAGATTCAATAGTATCAGAAAGAGCACTTCGTGAAATTTATTTAAAAGGATTTGAAATTGCAGTTAAAGAAGGTAAAGCACGCTCTGTTATGACTACTTATAACCCTGTAAATGGGATATGGACAGCAGGAAGTTATGATTTATGTACTACTATTTTACGAAAAGAATGGGGATTTGATGGTATAGTAATGACAGATTGGTGGGCAGAAGCAAATACTGAAGGTGAAAAGTCTACAAGAGGAAATAAAGCTCCTATGGTACTAGCACAAAATGATTTATATATGTGTGTATCAAATTCATTAGAAAATCCTGAAAATGACAATGTTAAGGAAAGGTTTGAAGCTGGAGAAGTTACAAGAAGTGATTTGCAAAGAAATGCTAAAAATATATTAAAATTTATTATGAAATCACAAGCAATGTTACATGAGCTAAATTTAATAAGTAAAGAAGATTTAGAAGAAATTAATGCACAAGATGATGATGGGAATATTTCACTAGGGGATATTGTTTATTATTATGCAGATAAGGATAGCAATGATATTATTATAGATGCAAGCAGTTTTAATAATAAAAAAGGTAATTCAGAAGTGTTTGGAATAACTTTAAATGAACTTGGACTTTATAACATTGAAGTAACAATGAAATCAGAACAAGGTCCATTAGCACAGTTACCGCTTTCTATTTATTATGATAATGCATTAAAGGAAACTATTACTATTAGAGGAACGGAAGGTAAATGGGTTACTGAAAGTAGGGAGCTTGGATTTGTTTTTGGGGTAAATCATTATATTAAATTATACTTTGGAGCAAGTGGACTAGATATTGATAAAGTAGTTATTAAATTTGTTGGTAAAGGAAAGTTACCATTTTAAAAAAAAGATAAGAAAAGTGTAGTTACCTTTAGGGTCAATTAAATATTTAACTTGACCTTGAAGGTAATTTGTGGTCATAGATAGTTGGGTTTCTAAGGCTTATAGGGGGAAACTGGAATTGCTTTATATACATTAATATATAATTCTTATGGAATGAGACTAGTTGCACATGAGCCTTTTGCTTCTATTGAAGTAGAAATAAGTGATTATAGAAACCATTTTTTGTGAATTGAGTATACAAGCTAATTCTATACTGGAAAAAGATATTTTTATATTTTCTAAATAAATTTTTGCTAAAATAAATATCTACAACTATATCTTTATTAACTATCCCTAAGTATGCTCATCATACTATATTTTTATTATACAACATTTAGACATATATTAATGACATATGGTCATAGTTTTAAATTATATCTAAAAGTATAATATAACTATAGCATGAAAACGTTGTATAGAAATGGAAACATATATAAGTAGGAGGATAATATGGGAATTGTATTTAATGAAGATAATAAATTATTTCACATTCAATCAAAAAGGACTAGTTATATTTTAAGTGTTTTAGAAACAGGACATTTAATTAATCTATATTGGGGAAGAAAAATTAATTCTAATAAAATAAATTATGTAGTTAAAAAGAGGGCGTGTGGAAGCTTTTTAGCGGATTTAGACAATATAGATGCATTGCACTTAGAAGTTATAGCACAAGAATATCCAAGCTATGGAAATCCAGATTTGCGTTCACCTGCAATTCAAGTAAAGCTAGCAAATGGAACTACAGTAACAGATTTTAGGTATGAGAGTCATGAAATTTACAGAGGAAAGAAAAAACTTGAAGGATTACCTGCAACTTATGCTGAAAAAGAAGATGAAGTAGAGAGTTTAGAAATAACATTAAAAGATGAAGTAGCTAACTTAAGAGTTATATTATCTTATACTGTATTTGAAAATTATGATTCAATAACAAGAAGTTGTAAAGTTATAAATGATAGTAATGATGAAGTTGATATATTAAGAGCTTTAAGTGCGAATGTTGATTTTACACATAGTGAGTTTGATTTAATTCAATTATCAGGTTCTTGGGCTAGGGAAAGACATATAGTAAGAACAGCTTTAAGAAGTGGTGGACAATGTATTGAAAGTAGAAGAGGAGCAAGTAGTCATGCTCAAAATCCATTTATAGCATTAGTAAGTAAAGATGCAACAGAAGATAAAGGAGAGGTTTATGGATTTAATTTAATTTATAGTGGAAACTTTTTAGCTAGTGTTGAAGTAGATATGCATAGTAATGCAAGAACACAAATTGGTATAAATCCATTTGATTTTACTTGGAATTTAGAATCAGGACAATCATTCCAAACACCAGAAGTTGTTATGGTATATTCACCTAATGGATTAACAGGAATGTCTCATATTTATCATGATTTATATAGAGAAAGATTATGTAGAGGAGCTCATAGAGATAAGGAAAGACCAATACTTATAAATAATTGGGAAGCAACATATTTTGATTTTAATAATGAAAAAATTAAAGAGATTGCTAAGGAATCTAGTAAGCTTGGGATAGAATTATTTGTTTTAGATGATGGTTGGTTTGGAGAAAGAAATAATGATGATTGCTCACTTGGAGATTGGTTTGTAAACGAGGAAAAGCTTAAAGGAGGATTAAATTCTTTAGCTACAGATATTAATAAAATGGGAATGCAATTTGGTTTATGGTTTGAACCAGAAATGATTTCACCAAAAAGTAAGTTATATGAAGAACATCCAGATTGGTGTATTCATATTGATGGAAGAATAAGATCCGAAGCAAGAAAACAGCTTATATTAGATTTATCTAGAGATGAAGTTTGTGAAGCTGTAATAAAAATGCTTACAGATGTGTTGAAATCAGCACCTATATCATATGTTAAATGGGATATGAATAGAAATATGACAGAAATAGGATCAACAGCATGGCCTGCAAAAAAACAAAAGGAAATTGCTCATAGATACATGTTAGGTTTATATAAAATATTAGAAAATATAACTTCTAATTTCCCTAATATACTATTCGAAAGTTGCTCTGGTGGCGGTGGAAGATTTGATGGTGGAATGTTATACTATATGCCACAAACTTGGACAAGTGATGATACAGATGCAATAGAAAGATTAATGATTCAAGAGGGAACGTCATTAGTATATCCAACCAGTTCGATGGGAAGCCATGTATCCGCTGTACCGAATCATCAAGTTCATAGAATTACACCACTTAATACAAGGGGAGTAGTAGCAATGGCAGGAAGCTTTGGTTATGAATTAGATGTAACTAAAATGAATGAAGAAGAAAAAGAAGAAGTTAAAAAGCAAGTTGAGTTTTATAAAAATATTAGAAGTACTGTTCAATTTGGAGATTTGTATAGATTGAAAAGCTCATTTGATAGTAATGAAGCAGCTTGGATGAATTTATCTAAAGACGGCAAAGAAGTAGTAGTAAGTTATGTTAAGAAGTATGCTGAAGCTAATGTAATACCAAGAAGATTAAAAGTTAAGGCTTTAGATGAAAATTCATTATATGAAGTAATTGAAACTGGAGAAGTATTTGGTGGAGATGAACTTATGTATATAGGGCTTGAAATTGGAGAACTTATGGGAGACTATCAAGCTAAGAACTGGACTTTAAGAAAAGTTGATTAAAAATTTATAATATAAATATTAAGATAGCATAAATTTAAATAGTAGTTTTATGCTATCTTTTTTAGAATTTTAATAGTATATCTAACATTTAACCATATTTTAAAAACATTAATACGTTTTCGAGAGCAATAGCGATGATTATAATTAAAATGTAGAAACAAACATAATAGTGATAATAAAACAATTGTAGCAAAAAAAGTAATAAAAAGAGAGGTATTAAATATGGAAGTATTAGAGAAAGTAAATAGGAATGAAAGTGACGTTTCTATGAAAACGTTAATTTCTTTTGGAATGGGGAGTTTAGGCAATAATATTATATGTGCAATGATAGGTACATATTTAACAATTTATTTAACGGATAGCTTTGGGATAAGTGCAGCTGCTGTAGGTACATTGTTTTTGGTTGCAAGAATAATCGATGCAATTACAGATCCTATTATGGGAATGATTGTTGATAATACAAAGTCTAAGATGGGGAAGAGTAGACCATATCTTTTATTTGTTCCAATATTCATGGGAATAGCGACGATAATGTGTTTTTCATCACCAAATTTAAGTGATACAGGAAAAATAGTTTGGGTATATATATCTTATATACTATGGGGTATATGTTTTACAGCTATGGATACACCTTATTGGTCATTATCTGCTAATATAACTCAATCAGCACAAGGAAGAACTAAAATTATAACATCAGCTAGAACCATTGCCTTTGGAGGGAGTTTAGTTGTTTCAGTATTTACTCTTCCCTTAGTAGCTAAGTTTGGAAATTGGACGATAGTAGCAATAGTATATTCTATAACAGCTGCAATTTGTACTTGGGTTACTGTATGGGGAGTTAGAGAAATAAATACAAATAGAAAGCCACAAAAACAAGGAATTAAGCAATTAAAAGAACTTTTTAAAACAAATAGACCTTTAAGAATTGTATTAATATCTATGTTAATGTTAGAAATAACTTATGCTCTAAGAAATGGGTTTTCAATATATTATATAAAGTATAATTTCAATGCAGAATTATATATTCCTTTAGTAACTGGAATTAGTATAACAACAGGAATGCTTGGTGGAATTTGTACACCTAGTATAACAAA
The DNA here is from genome assembly GCF_040227035.1 of Clostridium sp. RTP31139st1_H3_RTP31139_211217. NCBI lineage: Bacteria > Bacillati > Bacillota > Clostridia > Eubacteriales > Clostridiaceae > Clostridium > Clostridium sp. RTP31139st1_H3_RTP31139_211217. Next base: position 19,135 of record NZ_JBCOAB010000028.1, on the reverse strand, counting down.
AATACTGGGAAAAAGAAAAACAGCCTTATTTGGAATAGCAATTAATGCTATTGGCTTTTTATCAATATTTTTATTAAAATATTCAAACTTAAAAATGATGTTAGTGATAAATGCTTTTATGGGGCTTGCTGAAGGGGCAGCTAATATATCTTTAGCATCAATGGTTGCAGATTGTGTTGAATATGGGGAATGGAAAACAGGTAAAAGATCAGAGGGAATGATATTCTCTTCAAATATATTTAAAACAAAACTTGCAAGTGCAATAGGTGGGGCTTTATGTGGATATGTATTAGCATTTGTTGGATATGAAGCAAATGTAGCACAAACCGTAAATACATTAAATGGAATACATATAATGTATTCAATAATACCAGGAATAATTGCGGTATGTAGTATTATATCTTTAAGAAGATATAATTTAACTGAAAAAGAATATGAAGCGATACTTGAAGATTTAAATAAAGATGAGCCTTTAGAAACAGCATAATTTATAAAAATGTAAATATAAATAAAAACTGGTTTGTAATAAAAAAATACAAACCAGTTTTGTTTTATTGAGATAAAAGAAATTTTTTAGTTGTTTCTTTTTTTGTATCTCTATATTGTTTAGGGCTAACTCCTTTAATTTTTTTAAATGTTTTAGAAAAGGCTAGAGGGTCACTATAGCCACAGGAGTATGCTATATTAGCAATTGGAAGGTCAGTATTATATAATAATTCAGCAGCTTTAGTTATTCTAAATTTCATTAAGAATTTTTGAGGAGACATATTTAAATTGCTTTGAAAAATGGAAGTTAAATAACTTCTATTTAAACAAATATAATCAGCAATGTCTGTTACCTTTATAGAATTATGATAATTATTTTGAATAAATTCAATTGCTTTATTTATGTAATTATTAGTATTTTCCTCCCTTGTTAATGATGAGGTTTCTTTATGATCTTCACACAGTTTTGAGAAGAATAAGTATAATAATCCTTCAATTTTAAAAGCATCAGAATCAGACATTGTATGATGTTTTAACATTTCTAATACATATTCTTTTAAAGCATCATCTTTTTCATAAGTAAAAATTAAATGTTCAGAATCTAATCCAACAGAATTGAGATAAAGTTTAGCTTTATCACCATCGATACCAATCCAAAGATATGTCCAAGGATTATCTTTATCAGCTTGATAAAATGTAACAACATTAGGTTCGATTAAGAAACCTTGATTTTTTCTAACTTTATATTTATTGTCATTTACATAATAATAGCCTTCTCCATCCAATACATAATGAATTAAATAATTTGGGCGAACAGCTGGACCAAATGAATATAAAGGAACACATTTTTCTAATCCGCAGTAACAGAGATATAAATCATTAAAACTTCGATTAGTATTTTCTAAAAAGTATATATCTAACATAAATCCTCCTAAATCTAACATTTAGACATGTGCTTATTAAACCGATATATAAATTTTAAATTAGAAGGATATATATTGCAATATATATTAATTAAAAGATATACTTCAAATAATAAAACTAACATTTAGACATGTTTTAATTACATTAATCTATTTAGAATTATTATAAAAAGTTTTAAAATATAATTATGTAAACGATATAAAAAGAGGGGAATGAGATAATGGGAAAGAAAAAGGTGATAGCAACAATTTTAGTATCAATATCAATGGCAACAACATTATTAACAGGTTGTACAAGTAGTATTAGGATTGGTAATAGTAAAAAGCAGATAGTGTTCTTTAGTAATAAGATAGAAGCTGTAGATACCTATAATAAACTTGTAGAAAAATTTGAAGCCGAAAATCCAGATATAGATGTAGTTGTTAGTGCACCACCAGATGCAACAACTGTATTAAAGACTAGATTAGTAAAAGGTGATGCACCAGATATTATTTCACTATCAGCAGATAGAAGTTTTGCAGATTTTGTAGATGCTAATATATTAGAAGATTTAAGTGGGAAAATAGATTTTAGTGTTATTGATCCGATTTATAATCAAATGCTAAAGGCGTTGGAAATTGAAAGTGTAGATGGAATTTACGGTGTGCCATATGCATTAAATGCAAGTGGAGTTATATATAATAAAGATATATTTGAGGAATTAGGGTTATCAATACCTAAAACATGGGATGAATTTTTAGGGCTAGCTCAAACTGTACAAGATAATGGTATAACACCGTTTTACTTTACATTAAAGGAGTCATGGACTTCTTTACCTGCATGGAACACTATAGCAAGTACTTTAGTTAGTAGTGATTCTTTTAAGAAGGTAAATAGTAAGGAAACTACATTTAATGAAATTTATTCTGAAACAACAGATAAGATTATGAAGTTAATGAAATATGGACATTCTGACAACTTTGGTGTTGGTTATAATGATGGTAATACAGCATTTGCTAACGGGGAGTCTGCAATGTATTTACAAGGTAGTTATGCAATTCCTGCAATTTTAACTGTAAATCCAGATTTAAATCTAGGAATGTTTCCGTTACCTGCATCTAATAATGAAGAGGAAAATAAATTAGTTTCTGGTGTAGATGTATATTTTGCTATTACTAAAGATTCTAAGAATAAAGAGGAAAGTATAAGGTTTATAAACTTTTTATTAGAAGAAGAAAATGCGAAAACTTATATAGATGAACAAAGTGCATTCTCAGCAGTTAAGGGGGTAGTGCAAGAAGATTCAAAATTTGAAGTATTTGATGAATTCTTTGAAAATTCAAGGGTTGTTGACTTCCAAGATCATTATTATCCAGCAGAATTACCAGCATCTGATATGATACAAACATATCTTTTAGATGGGGATAAGAACAAGTTCTTAAATAATTTTCAAAAGGAATGGTTAAAGGCAAATAGACAGTATATTAAAGAATAGTATGAAGGGGTGAATAGAAATGAAAAAAAGAGATAGATTTTTCTTGTGTACAATAATACCAATGATAGTTGTATTTTTCTTATTTCACACATTCCCGTTATTAAAAGGGGTAATGTATAGTTTTACTAATTTTAGAGGATTTGGAGATTTTGATTTTATTGGATTAATGAATTTTAAAGATTTATTTACTGATTCAAGGGTGCTAAATTCATATATGTTTACCTTTAAATTTGCTATAGTTACAACAATAATAGTAAATTTAATAAGTTTAACATTAGCATTAGCGTTAAATTCAAAAATAAAATTTAAAACTACATTAAGAGGATTATATTTTTTACCTAATATTTTAGGTGGATTAATTGTAGGATATATATTTAATTATATTTTTACATTTATACTTCCAAAGTTAGGTGAAGTTATGGGGAGTGAAGTTCTTAGTAAAAGCATACTTGGTAGTACAAGCTTAGCCTGGATAGCTGTTGTAATTGTAGTTTCGTGGCAATCGATAGCGTTTAATACTATAATTTACATTTCGGGGCTTCAAACAATTCCAGATGATGTTTATGAAGCAAGTGGAATTGATGGAGCAGGGAAATGGCTACAATTTAGAAAGATTACATTCCCTTTAATAGCACCATTCTTTACAATAAATATGGTTTTATGCATGAAAAACTTCTTAATGGTATTTGATCAAATAATGTCCTTAACTGGTGGGGGACCTGCTCAATCGACAGAATCAATTTCTATGCTTATATATAAAGCAGGATTTGGTGGAAGTCAATTTGGATATCAATCAGCAAATTCAGTTGTATATTTTATAGTTATTGTAGCTATATCATTATTCCAAATTAAAGTATTAGAGAAGAGGGAGGTTCAATTATAATGGCTGAGGTAGGTTTAAAATCTAATAATAGAAGTAAAGTAAAAAAAATATCTTTTATAAAGAAGGAAGATGGAAAAGTTAATTTGCCAATTACTATATTACTTATTATTTGTTCATTAACAATATTATTTCCACTTTATATAACTATTGTTATTGCATTTAAGCAACCATCAGAAATGATGGGGAATATATTATCACTTCCGAAGTCATGGAGTTTTAGTAATTTTAAGCAAGCTATTGAGATGACTAATTTCTTTCATACAATAATGAATAGTTTATTTATAACAGCGGGAGCTGTAGTGGTAACTATTGTTACAAATTCATTAGTTGCATATGCTATTGCAAGAAATATGCATAAAAAGTTTTATAAATTTGTATATTTTTATTTTGTAAGTGCAATGTTTGTACCATTTTCAATGTTAATGTTACCACTTGTTAAGCAAGTAAGTTTCTTTAACTTAGATAATAAAGTTGGTATGATAATTCTTTATATGGTATTTGGTATATCAATGAATACATTGCTTTATGTTGGATATTTGAAGAACATTCCTCTTGAATTAGAAGAGGCGGCTTATGTTGATGGTGCTAAACAATGGACTGTATTTTGGAAGATTATATTCCCTTTGTTAAAGCCGATGCATGCAACAGTTGGAATAATGACAGCTCTTTGGGCATGGAATGATGTAATGATGCCACTTGTAATACTAAGTGAGCAAAGTTCAGCAACATTACCATTAGCACAATATATATTCCAATCAAAATTTGGGACAAACTATAATGTAGCATTTGCTTCATATCTTTTAGCTTTATTACCATTATTAGTATTCTATTTATTTGCTCAAAAATGGATTATAAATGGTGTAACAAAAGGGGCAATAAAATAATTATAAAAATAGAAATGTATAGAGGATAATTTCTGATGAAAAGGAAATTATCCTTTTTGTATTAATTGAGTATTGATAACAACCTAAAGATGAAAGAAGTTATAGTTGTATTAAAAATTTTTTATAGAAATCAAAATCCTCCTTTTGAGAGAAATCTATTATATATTATTAGAATTGACTATTAGTGCAATTCTAAACTCTTTTAAAGTGAATTTAGTATTGCAATCGAGAATTTAACTTTTCATTTTAGAATAAAATTTAGAAAAAAGTATTGACTTGAAGTTAACTCCAGCATTTAACATAAAGATATAAGAAAAAGTTAAAGGTAGTGGAGGAAAGATTATGAGTAACAATATTTTAAGTAAAGTCAATGAACCAAAAGATTTAAAAGTTCTTAGTGGAGAGGAATTAAATATATTAGCTCAAGAAATAAGAGATGTATTAATAAAGAAAGTAAGTAAAACAGGTGGTCATTTTGGACCTAATTTAGGGATGATTGAAGCAACTATTGCAATGCATTATGTTTTTAATTCACCAATAGATAAAATAGTATATGATGTTTCACATCAATCATATCCACATAAAATTTTAACTGGAAGAAAAGAAAGTTTTATTAATCCAGAAAAGTTTGCTGATATTACAGGATATACATCACAACATGAAAGTGAGCATGATTTCTTTACTGTAGGTCATACTTCAACTTCAATTAGTTTAGCATGTGGATTAGCTAAAGCTAGAGATGTTAAAGGACAAAATGAAAATATTATAGCTGTAATTGGTGATGGTTCTTTAAGTGGTGGAGAAGCCTATGAAGGTTTAAACAATGCTGCAGAATCAGGAAAAAATATAATAATAGTAGTAAATGATAATGACATGTCAATTGCAGAAAACCATGGTGGATTATATAAAAATTTAGCAAAACTTAGAGAAACTAATGGAACTGCAGAAGATAATTTCTTTAAGTCTCTAGGATTTGAATATTTTTATGTAGAAGAAGGAAATAATGTTGAAAATCTTATAGAAGCATTTAATAAAGTTAAAGATACTAATCATCCAGTAGTAGTTCATATCCATACAATTAAAGGTAAAGGATTTGAAGAAGCAGAAGCAAATAAAGAAGCTTTTCATTGGGTAATGCCATTTGATTTAGAAAATAAAGAATCAAATAAAATTGAATTTCCAGAAGGTTACACAGATATTTTAGGGAAATTTTTGGTTGAAAAAGCTAAAGAAGATAAAAAAATCGTAGCAATAACAGCGGCAACTCCAGGGCCAGCTGGATTAAATTATTTCAGACAAGAAGAAAGCCTTAAGGAACAATATGTAGATGTTGGGATAGCAGAAGAACATGCAATAGCCCTTGCATCAGGAATAGCTTCACAAGGTGGAAAGCCAGTAGTATCAATTTTAAGTTCATTTGTTCAAAGAACTTATGATCAATTATCACAAGACCTTGCAATAAATAATAATCCTGCGCTTATTATGGTTTCTTGGGCAGGAATAACTGGTGGAGATGTTACACATTTAGGAATATTCGATATACCATTAATATCTAATATACCTAATATAGTATATCTTGCACCAACAAATAAAGAAGAGTATCTTGCAATGATTGAATGGGGTATAGAACAAAAAGATCACCCAGTAGCTATACGTGTACCAAATGGGAATGTTATAACAACTGGAGTAAGTGTTGAACCTGATTTTGGTGATTTAAATGTTTATGAAAAAACTATACAAGGAAATGAAGTTGCAATTATTGGACTTGGATCATTCCATGACCTTGGAAGAAAGGTTCAAGAAAAGTTAAAGGTAGATACTGGAATAAATGCAACGTTAATAAATCCTAGATTTATTACAGGCATTGATAAGGAGATGTTAACGGATTTATTAGAGAGTCACAAATTAGTAATTACTTTAGAAGATGGAGTTCTTGATGGTGGTTTCGGAGAAAAAATTTCTAGATTCTATGGTGATAAAGATATGAAGGTATTAAATTTTGGTGCTACAAAAGAATTTACAGATAGAGTATCAATGGAAGAATTATATGAAAGATATCATTTAACAGAAGAGTTAATTGTTGAAGATATTAAAAATGCATTAAAATAGTAACAATAATTAAATAATATATTAAAAGCGGTTATAGAAATAGGTTCAAAAGTTACTACCTATTTTATAATCATTAAAGTATATATAGGTATTTGATATAAGTATTAGTTATATATAAGTGTTGAGTCATATAATATATGTGTATAGATGAAGTAGAATGAATAAGGAGGCATTGTAGAAATTTTATTGTTAAAAATAGAATTTTTACAAGTTAAAATATGAAACTTAATGAATTTTTAAATTATATGAATGGTGGATTAAATATAGAGGGTGGATCGGAAGTTCATAAATATATGATAGAGCTTAGTCAAGAAGCTATGAAGGTTACATGTGAATTAAACAATTCTTATCATGAACCACAAGAAATCCGTAGATTGTTTTCTAAATTAATAGGTAAACAGGTGGATCATAGTTTTGCTATGTTTCCACCTTTCTATACTGATTGTGGAAAGAATATTAATGTTGGTAAAAATGTATTTATTAACTCAGGATGTAGATTCCAAGATCAGGGGGGAATTCGTATTGGAGATGGTACATTAATAGGGCATAATGTTGTAATTACAACTCTTAATCATAATTTTGAACCAGAACTACGTAGTGGTATGAAACCGGCACCAGTTATTATTGGGAAAAATGTGTGGATTGGTGCTAGTGTGACAGTTGTTCCAGGGGTAACTATTGGGGAGAATGCGATTATCGCAGCAGGATCGGTAGTTACTAAGGATGTTGATTCTAATACTGTTGTTGGTGGAGTTCCAGCAAAGTTAATTAAAACTATAGATAAACACTATAGAGGGCTTAAATCATTTGAAAAAAAGTATAAAAACATATGACAATGGAATATAAAAAAATGTTATTAAAAGTTTGTGAAATTTGTGTAATTATAAATGGATATACAATAATAGATGTATATCCATTTATTTTTAATTGAAATTAATATTATTATTTCTGTAATCAATAGGAGTAACTCCATAAGACTTCTTAAAAATTTTATAGAAGTGAGTACTATTAGAATAACCTACGGAATCAATAATTTTATTAATTGAAATATCAGGATTTTTCAAAAGAGCACATGCATTTTGAAGCTTAATATCTTGAATTATATTTATAAATGTTTTACCAGTGTACTCTTTTAATATACGTGCCATTTGTCTCTCACTATAATTAAACTTAATTGAAAGTTGCTTTAAAGATATTTCTTTATAATTACTTAATATATAATTTAAAATATACATTACATTTCTATCAGTATGGGTTCCAACAGGATTTGGAACTATTATATTTTTAGGATCAGTTCTAAGAAGTCTTATAAAAAATGAAGACATCATAGATGTTAACATTCTATCAGAATATCTCAAATCATTAGTAAACTCTTCATACATTTCTAAAGCATAATTAATACTATGTATGTCATCTTGATTAGTAAATAATAAATAAGATTCTGATTTGCTAGAATATAAGCAGTGAGAAAAAAATGCTGATAATATATCATTAGATTTAATTAGTTCAAAAAATGACTTTTCAAAAGTGCTTGACCTAACTAGTAAATTTAAAACTATACAATCATCAGTAAAAATACTAAGAGCATGAGTAGTATTAGGGGCTATTATACATACATCACCCTTTTTTAGCTTTAGATTATAATTTCCTATATCATTACTGCAGAAACCGTTTAACACGAATATAATTTCAAAGAAACTATGTGAATGAATGAAGCAAGGACTGTATCTAAGGTGCTTACTAATAATAACATCATTTTCTTTAGGAAATAAAGTTTCAGTCATAGATTCTTTTTTAGAGGAGATTTTAATTAGATCTTTCAATTTACTTACATCTAAATTTAGTTTTTCTAAAAATGAATCAATGGTTTGGGGAATTTTAGGTTTATCAAATTCAAAATTAGGATTATTAAAAAAAATATCTTTATATGTAAGCTCAATATTATTTAATGGTAAATAATAATTTATATCTTTTAAATTCATACCAAATCACCCTTTTATAAAATTTAAGATTATATAAATATAATACATATATTTTACAGGCTTGTCATTAAAATGTTTACAAAAATATGTCAGAAAAGGTTTGTGCTTTATGACGGTTATAAATATAGAGTGTTATCTTCTTATGTAATATTATAAATTTAATGAATGCTTAATTATATAAAAAAGTGAAAACGTTTTGTGGGTATAAACTAAGTAATTCAATTTTAGAATAAAGGGAGTTTGAGGAAAATGATAAAAAAGTGGATTAAAATTTCAATTCTATTGGCAACTATAACAAGTACAACTATGGGGTTAATCAGTTGTGGGAATAGTGTTACTAATACTAGTGGAAACAATATTGAGAGTAGTGAGCAGGCTCAGGTATTAAATGATGGAAGTAAATTAAAGTTAGCAAAGAATGAGGATGGAACAGATACTAACTATTATTATTACAATGCATATGAAGATGGATTTACACCTACAAGGGCAGATGTAGTTATACCTACTTATTATATTTTTGCAGGAAGTAAAACTCAAGAGGAAGCAAATAAAATTGTGGAAGAACTAAATATGATAAATAATTTAGAACAATGGGGTGCACAAGTTTATGTAGTAAATCCATTAAATGAAGAAGGATATGGAAATGATGACAAGGAAGCATTTATTGATTTAGTAGGTATAGGAGTTAAAAATGTAAAAGTAATTGGTATAGATGAAGGTAGTACTTTTGTGAATAATTATATATCACAATCATGTTATTTTGTAGCTGGAATGATGCTTTATGGTGGAGAGATAAATGAAAATTTAGAAAAAAATGATGTAGTTCCAGCATATTTAAGTAATTCAAATGAGAATGTTCAAGCATTTTATAAGCATATAAATGAGGCGACAGAAGAAGAAAATAGTGATAAATATACTATTTATAGAAATAAAGATAATTCACTTCAAGCTGTAGCAGTATCAAGTAAAGAGGAGGATTTATCTGAAGCCTTTAATAATGCATGGGAAAGTATTTTTTCACAAAATTATCGTCAACATAATGATATATCTGAATTTTATAATCTTAGTGCAAGAGATGTAACTGATAGCTATGATTTAATAGAAATTCCTATATTTGAGGATTTAGATATATCTTATAATCAAATGATTGATGAAAGTGTTACTGGAATGAGTGGCAAATATACATGGTTTGAGTATGTTCCTAATTCTATAAATGAAAGTGAAAATGAATCAGTCCCCCTAATAGTAAATTTACATGGTAATCAAAATGACCCAAGATTACAAGGTGATTCAACAGGTTGGCCAGAATTAGCTGCTAAAGAAAACTTTATTATGGTAGCTCCTGAATGGCAAGACAAAGAAGTGAACTTTTTTGGATGTGATGGATTAGGTGAGGAAGGTGTTATGAATTTGATTAAGGATTTAAAGGTTAAATACCCTCAAATAGATCCTTCAAGAATATATTTAACAGGACTTTCAATTGGTGGAGCAGAATCATTTTTATTAGGTGCAAAATATAGTGATGTTTTTGCAGCTGTAGGAATTGTATCAGGTGTTAATGTATTTGCAGAGGAAGTAGCAGAAATCTCAGAAAATTATACTGGTGGGGAAGTACCTCTATTATATATATGTGGAGATTATGATTTCTTCCAAATGATACCTGTAGATGGAAGTAGCCAATATGGAACTCAATATTTATATGGAGATCAAGTTTGGGATGAGGATGAAAATACTCATATTTTTAGTTCATTACAAGCATACCAAAAGATAAATGGTTTAGAAGTAACTGAAATGGATATGAGTAAAAATGAATATTATGGAATTGGACTGGATAATCAGCAATGGACCAAATTAGGGGATAAGGATATGTATACAGGTACATTATCAAATGAAAATGGAGTAGTAATGGAATTAGCAGCAGTTAAGGATTTAGCACATTGGAATTACAAGCCCGAAGCAGAATATATTTGGAATTTCTTTAAAAATTACGAAAGAAATATTGAGAATGGAGAGCTTATATTTAAATAATAGGTATATGAGTAAAAGAGCAAGAGTTTATCATGCTCTTTTATTTTTTATAAAATAAATAGAATTATAGTAAACGTATAACATATGTCAGAAATAGTTCCTTTAGTGTGACGTTTATAAGCATAGTTAACTAGTAAAATATGTAATATTATATAAATGAACAGAGAAATAAAATATAAATTATTTAGAAATTTAATTTTAAATAAGTATATAATGGGAGGAATTTAATGAGGCAGGAGAAGACTTATTTTCAAGGAGACTGGATTTCAAAGGTACCTAGAAAATACAAAGAAGATACGTCAGATTATTATGAAGATAATCCCAATACATTAATAAGAAAAGTTTTTAAACTTAATAAAGAAAATAAAAGATATTATTTAAATATTGGATGTCTTGGTTATTATATATCATACATTAATGGAAAGCGTGTTGGTGATTATGAATTGAATTCAGACTGGACACAATATGATAAAACAATATATTACGATAAGTATGACGTTACAGATTTATTAACTAATGGAGATAATATAATAGCAATTGAGTTAGGGAATGGAATGTATAATCCATCACCATTAAAGTTATTTGGAAAATATAATTTGAGAGATAAACTAAGAGGAATTGGTGAACCCAAAATAATAGCCAACATACAAAATAATGAAGATGAAATTATAGTATCAACTGATGAAAGTTGGAAGGTTGGAGATGGTCCATTAATATTTAATAACTTATATTTAGGAGAAAGAATAGATAATAGACTATACAAAGAAAATTGGAATTTAGTTGATTTCGATGATGATGATTGGACTCAAGCAATTATAGATAATAGCAAAAAGGGTGAATTAGTTTTAAGTCATATTCCTAAAATAAAAAGAAAAAGAACGTTAAAACCCACAAGCATTATAGAAAATTGTAGAGGAAATTTACTAGTTGATTTTACAGAAACTTTATCAGGAGTCATTAATATAGCATTTAAAGGCATAGAAGGAAAACATATTAAACTTATTTATGCTGAAGATGTAAACGATAGCAATGAGGTTGATTGTACTTCTACATTAGTTGGACATGTTGGTATGTATTTAAAAGAAGCAGATATAACATTTACTGGTGGAGCTGGAGCACCTAAAATGGCAGCTCAACAAGACGAAATAATAGCTATATCTGGACTAAATCAATATACTAATAAATTTACTTATCATTCATTTAGATATGTTGAAATAAGTGGATTATCAAAAGAAGATTTAATAGATATTGAAGCAACTTATGTTTATTCAGATGTAGAGATTATAGGTGATATAAATACATCAAGTGAATGGCTAAATACCTTATATGATATTGCGCAAAAAACTAAGTTAAATAATATTCATTCAATATTTGAAGATTGTGCAAGGGAAAGATTAGGTTATGGTGGTGATATAGTTGCATTGGCACCATCTAATTTATATATGTTTGACTTAAGAGATCTTTATAAAAAGATAATGTTAGATTTTAGGCAGGATCAAACTGAAAATGGTGGAATACCTGAAACTGCACCTTATATGGGAATTCAGTCTAATGGAACAGGACAAGGGGAAGGTCCAATATTATGGCAGTTTGTTTATCCTTATATAGTATATAAATGTTATCAATATTATGGAGATAAAGAATTATTAGTTAATGAATATGAATATTTAAAAAAGCAAATGAACTATTTAATTAATATTGGGATAGATGGTTTAGAAGATAAATGTTTAGGGGATCATGGTAGTCCTGAAACTTATGAAAATTTTAAGGTAGGAACACCAGATAAAAAATTAATTGCACATTGTACTTATGTTTTATTCTTAAAATACAATATATATTTTGCAAAATTAATGGATGATTTGATTTATGAAAAATATGAAGAAGAATTAATTAAATTAAAAAAAATTATTGATGATAAGTTCAGGAATCAAGATGGAACTTATGGAGATAAAACACAAAGTGGATATGCATTTGCTATTTTTTCGGGAATTTGCGAAAATCCAGAAAAGTTAAGTAGGCTGTTTGTAGAAAACATAAAGAAAAATGATTATCACTTAACATCAGGGATTTTTGGGTTAATGATGACTTATGATGTATTAAATAAATATGGATATAACGAAGTTATAGAAAAATGGTTGTTTAAAGATGATTTTCCGAGTATAGGATATATGATTAAATGTGGCAAAACAGCACTTTCAGAACAATTTAATATGAAAAACTGTTCATATAATCATGCGATGCTATCTAGTTATACATCTTGGTATTATGAAGGGTTAGGTGGTATTAGGGTTCTTGATGAAGCAAAAAAGTCAAATAAAATAATTCTAAATCCTTATTTTTCAGAATTAATAGATAGATATGAATGCAGTTTTAAATCATATAGTGGAGAAATAAAAAGTAGTTGGAGTAGAGAAAAAGATGAAATAAGATGGTGTTTTAGTATACCAAAAGGGGTAGATAACTGCCAAGTAATAGTTTCAGATAAGTATATTACTTTACAAACGAATTATATAGAAGGAAACAATGGAGACTTTTATATGATTTTAAAAAATAAATAAATTAAACAAAAAAAGGAAAGTGGGGAAATAAAATGAAAGAGTTTTTTAGAAAGTTTTCAGAAGTTCTTGAAAGTAAATTAATGCCTGTAGCTGATAAAATAGGTAAGCAGAGACATTTAGCTGCAGTGAAAGACGGAATGTTAGCATATGTTCCATTTACTATAATAGCATCTGTATTTTTAATTATTGCATATATACCAATTCCAGCATATGAAAATTTTATAACTAGTATATTAAATGTTGAAAATGCAGGAGTATGGCAAGGTAAGCTTATTTATGTTTCTAATGCAACAATGGATGTTGGAGCATTATATGTTTTAATTGCAGCAACGTATAGTTTAGCTAAATATTATAATACTGATAAATTACAAGCTACACTTACATCGCTTGCAGCATTTTTAGTAGTAACACCATATGTATTCGGGGATAATGGTGGAAATATTCCAATGACTAAAGTTGGAGCACAAGCAATGTTTTTAGCAATTATTGTTTCTATAGTTTCAGTAGAGGTATATAGAAAAATAGAACAAAAAGGAATAGTTATAAAGATGCCAGCAGCAGTTCCACCAGCAGTGGCAAAGCCATTTGCATCAATTATTCCAGCATTTATATCTATAACGTTATTTTATATAGTTAGATTAATACTTGAAATTACAATGAGTTCAGATTTGTTTACAGTAATAAATACAATTGTAGGTAAACCACTATTACTATTAGGTGGAACTTTACCAGGAATGGTAATAGCATTATTATTTGAACAACTTTTATGGTTCTTTGGAATTCATGGGGGAGCGATTGTATCACAAGGAGCTATGAATCCAATTTGGACAGTTTTAGAAGATGCAAATAGAGTAGCATCAATAGCAGGAGAAGTTCCTCCAAATATAATAAGTTTAAGTTTTAGAAATTCATTTGCATCTATTGGTGTTATTGGAGCAATAATAGCATTGGTAATAGTAGCAAAAAGTAAGCAGTATAGAGAAGTTGGTAAAATAGCAGCAGTACCATATGCGTTTAATATAGGAGAGCCAACATTATTTGGTATTCCACTTATGTTAAATCCAATATATTTTATACCATTAGTAATAACGCCAGCTATATCAACTATTATTGCATACTTTGCATTTGTAACAAACCTTGTACCACTGCCAACAGGTTTAGCACAATTACCTTGGACAACTCCACCTATAATAAGTGGGTATTTAGTTACAGGTAGCATTAGAGGGGCATTATTACAATTAGTTTTATTGGTTACAGTAACTTTAATATGGATACCATTTGTTAAGATGGCTGATAGAGGATTATGTAAAGAAGAAGCAGCTTTTGAAGCTGAAAAGGTTTTAAATTAAATTGATAGATAAATGGAGGAATTGAAAATGAAAAATATATTATTAGTATGTAATGCAGGAATGTCAACAAGTTTTTTAGTTAATAAAATGAATGAGGCAGCAAAGGGAATGGGAGTGGAAGTTAATATTAAAGCTTTACCAGTTGCAGAATGTAAAAATGTAATAGATACAGTGGATATAGTTTTACTTGGGCCACAAGTTAGATTCCAAAAGCCACAAATAGAAGCAATGGCTAATGGAAGAATTCCAGTAGAGGTTATTGATATGAGATTTTATGGAACTATGAATGGAAAAGGAGTTCTTGAAAGTGCTTTAGAATTAATTAAATAATTATAGTAATGGAGTGGAGTTTAAATGGAAAGTTTAGAATTAGTAGCATTTGAAATAATAAGTAACGTAGGAATGGGAAAATCATTGGCCATTGAAGCTATTAGAGAAGCTAGAAAAGGTAATTATGAAGAGGCTAATAAAAAAATTGAAGAAGCAAAAGAGTTTTTATTACAAGGACATCATAGTCATACAAGCTTAATACAAAAAGAAGCAGCTGGAGAAAAATTAGAATTTTCTTTAATAATTATGCATGCTGAGGATCAATTAATTAGTGCTGAAACTATAAAGGATTT
The DNA here is from genome assembly GCF_040227035.1 of Clostridium sp. RTP31139st1_H3_RTP31139_211217. Classification (NCBI taxonomy): domain Bacteria; kingdom Bacillati; phylum Bacillota; class Clostridia; order Eubacteriales; family Clostridiaceae; genus Clostridium; species Clostridium sp. RTP31139st1_H3_RTP31139_211217. Next base: position 3,835 of record NZ_JBCOAB010000028.1, on the reverse strand, counting down.
AGCTATTGAGATTATAGAGATGCATGAGGATTTAAGTAGTAAATAGCTATAAAATACTGTTCACGGTTATAAAATGTGGGCAGTATTTTTATATTATCTTTAAGATATGATAGAGAATAATATTTAAATAATTAATTTAAAAGGACAAAAGTATGAAGTTTGAAAAGATAAGGCTATGGTATAATGTACTTATTAAGTAGTTAAAAAATCATAGACAATAAGTGTATTGACATCTAAATGAAAGAATGTTACCATTTTGTTCATATAGTGAACAGTTTGAATAAAAAATAAGTAAGGTGAATAAAATGGTACTTATAGATAGATGGATAGAAATTTCAGAGTTTGTAAAAGAAAAAAAATATGCTTCAATAGATGAAATAATGGAAAAATTTCAATTATCAAGATCTACAGTAAGACGTACTTTAATAGCTATGGAAGAAAAAAAGCTATTAAAGAGAGTTCGTGGTGGAGCTGAGGCAATAGAAGAAGTAGATGCAATACTTCCAATGGATTTTCAAGAAGTATTTAATGCAAATAAGGAAGATAAAATAATAATTGCTAAAAAAGCAGCAAGTTTAATACAAGATAATGATGTAATATTTATAGATTCAGGATCAACATGTTTTTATATGATTGATTATATAAAAGCTAAAGAGATAACAGTTGTTACAAATGGAATAATGCATATTCAAAAGCTTATGGCAAAAGGGATAAATACTTATATTTTAGGTGGTTATGCAAAGCCAGAAAAGAACTTAATTATGGGCGAAGATATGGTAAATAAGATAAGTGTTATGAACTTTGATAAAGCCTTTTTAGGGACTATGGGAATAGATGCAAGAAGTGGATTTACTACAATGATGTTAGAAGACGGAGAAGTTAAAAAGGCAGTTATAAAATCATCAGATAAGTGCTATATATTAGCTGATAAATCAAAGTTCAATGTAAGAAAATTCTACACCTATGGTGATTTTACAGAAGCTACAATTATAACAAATTCAGAAATTAAGTTTGAAGAAGGAAAAGCAAAAATAATATATTAGATAAATATGAAAAGCTGATTTATCAGCTTTTTTTTGTGCAAAAAATATGAGAAATATAAGTTTTTTAGCGGGAATAAGGTATAGATAAATTCAGAATTCAGAATGAACCATTTGAATTCTAAGTGTGGAAATGATTCTTATTATGAACTGAATGTGAATTATTGTATTGACAAAAGTTCAATATATGAATAAAATAAGATCGTAGAGAATAAATAAATTAATTAATGAGTGGAATAAAGGGAGGAATTATTTATGAGTAATATTAAATTTCCAGAAAACTTTTTATGGGGAGGAGCTACTGCTGCAAACCAATTTGAAGGTGGATATAGAGAAGGTGGAAAAGGTTTAAGTACATCTGACGTTATGACAGGAGGAACACATACTACAGCAAGAAGAATAACTCCTGAACTTGAAGAAGGAACATATTATCCAAGCCATGAGGCAATTGATTTTTATCATAGATATAAAGAAGATATAGCACTATTTGCAGAAATGGGATTCAAGACTTTTAGATTATCTATAAATTGGACAAGAATATTCCCTAATGGAGATGAATTAGAACCAAATGAAGAAGGCTTAAAATTCTATGATGATGTATTTGCTGAATTAAAAAAATATAATATAGAACCATTAGTAACAATATCACATTATGAAACACCATTTGGATTAACAAAAAAATGGAATGGATGGTTAGGAAGAGAAAGTATAGATTGCTATTTAAGATATTGTGAAACTATATTTAATAGATATAAGGATGTAGTTAAGTATTGGTTAACATTTAATGAAATAAATATTTTAACTCATGGACCTGCAGCAGCATTTATGGGTGCTGGAGTAATGTTTGATGATATAAGAGAATTAAAATTTGGCGCATCTGAAAATAATCACTATCAAGAATGTTTCCAAGCTTTACATCATCAATTTGTTGCAAGTGCTAAAGCTGTTCAATTAGGACATTCAATAAATCCAGATTTTAAAATAGGATGTATGATTGCATTTGGAAAATTATATCCATATACTTGTAGTCCTGAAGATGTTTTATTAGCACAACAACAAGAAGAGTTTTCAAATTACTTATGTGGAGATGTACAAGTTAGAGGTGCATATTCAGGATTTGCTAAACGTTTCTTTAGAGAAAATAATGTAGAAATTAAAATGGAAGAAGGCGATTTAGAAACTCTTAAAAATGGAACAGTAGACTTCTATACATTTAGTTACTATATGACAAACTGTGTAAGTAACAATCCAGATGTTGAAACTACAGGTGGAAATTTATCAATGGGATTAAAGAATCCATACTTAGAAGCTAGTGATTGGGGATGGCAAATTGACCCAGTAGGATTAAGAACTACTTTAAATGAAATTTATAACAGATATCAAATTCCAATGATGGTTGTTGAAAATGGATTAGGTGCAGTAGATACAGTAGAAGCTGATGGTTCTATTAATGATGATTATAGAATTAATTACTTAAAAGCTCATATTGAACAAATGAAGGAAGCAATTGGAGATGGGGTTGAATTATGGGGATACACTCCATGGGGATGCATTGATTTAGTAAGTGCAGGAACTGGAGAAATGAAAAAGAGATATGGATTTATCTATGTTGATAAGAATAATGATGGTACTGGAACTTTAGATAGATCAAGAAAGAAGAGTTTCTATTGGTACAAAAAAGTAATTGGCAGCAATGGTGAAGAATTATAAAAGATAAATTGGTTTTGATAAGATAAGCAGCTATTTTTAGCTGCTTATTTTGCATACTTTTTTCTATATTCATTAGGTGTTAAATTATTTTTAGTGTTGCATCTAAGTAAAACTTACTTGTTGACACGAATGTACTATGTCTAAGGAATAATTTACAACTAAAAAAATAAACCCCCATGTGATTTAATAGTCTTGCTATAAACTATTCACATGGAGGTTTTTTATTATGTCCAATACTAATAATAAATTAGTTTTTAATAAATTAATAGCGGAAATTCAAGGAACTTTTCTAGAAAGAGTTATTTCAAAATATGATGGAAATTTTAGAAGTCAGCATTTTGATACCAAATCACATTTATATGCATTACTTTATTCTAATTTTATGAACTGTAAAAGTTTAAGAGAGTTACAAACTCAAATATCTCATAATAATAAATTGAAAAAATTTATTATTATACCAAGTGTTTCTCAATTTAGTAGAAAGAATGCATCTAGAGATAGTCGGATTTTTGAAGATATATTTTATTATCTTATATCTAAAGCTAAAAAGCGTTTTGGAGAATATAAACTAATTAAAGATTTTCCTCCGCTTAGAATCATAGATTCAAGCGTAATCGTAACAGCATTAAAATTAGCTCCATCACTTAAATTTGATGACGAAAAATCAGTAATGAAAATTAGTACAATGTTTAATGGCGAATATCCTGAACACATAAATATAGTTAAAGGTAATATTAATGATAGAAAATGTGTTGATAATATGTTTAGAGACAAAGATTGTATATATGTGTTTGATAGGGGATATTACGATTATAGATGGTATGATAAACTTACTGAAAATGGATTTAAATTTGTTACTCGTGGAGTCAAAAACTCAATAGTAATGGAGGAAAAATTTTTAGACTCAAATATAAATGAAGATATTTATGATACTGAGGTAATAATGGGCTCAACGCCCGGCGGAAATTTAACCTTTAATAAATATAGAGAAATTATGTGTTTTGATGAGAATGATGAAGCAATTACTTTTGTAACTAATATTTTTGATTTATCAAAAGAAGACATTATAAATATATATAAGAAAC
>NZ_JBCOAB010000027.1:0-52536 GCF_040227035.1 Clostridium sp. RTP31139st1_H3_RTP31139_211217 | reverse complement strand
TTCCAAATCTACCAACTAATCATACAAAAAAAGAGTAGATAGATTTGTTTTTTACACAAATCTATCTACTCTCCCTAATAATCCCATCAGTAATAATTATTACTGATGGGATTATTAAATTTATTATTTTAAATTTTCAATTCTATATCCAATTTCCTTATTGGCCAGCTCATAGCCTTCTTCAATCATTTCTTCATTACTTAAACTATTTCCTATTAAATCATCTATTGTTAATTGATTTCTATTGCTAAAATACTTATTTAAAAGCATTTCCTCTATCTCTTCTTGACTTGCGATAGAATAATCATCCAATATATGTTTTACATTAATATTATTATCTCTCAAATATCTACCAACTAATATACTTCTATGACATCTTATTGGATCTTGCATTGCCCCTAATAATGCTATTTTATATCCCTTACTATATCCTGTCTTTAACCTTTCAATTCCTCTTATAAACTCCTCTTCATTTATTACTTCTTTAAAATCTGAATAACCTTCACTATTATATGAAACCTTTCTTACTCTTTTAGCTGCTAATTCCTCTCCCATATAAATATAAACAAATCCAGCCTTAGTTAATGTATACTTAATAGTATCCTTATCAAATTGAATATTATACTTAGAATAAGGTGTACCTCTAATATCAACAACACAATTAATATTATAGTGCCTTAACATATCAATAAGCCTTTCTACTGTATAATTCGAATGTCCTATAGTATATATTTCCATATGCTCATCCTTCCTCTATATTTTATATCTATCTTATTTTTAACTAATATTCTTTGTAATTATAAAAAAAATACTTAAATGATATATTATTATCATTTAAGTATTTTTCAATGGTATTATTTTATCATCTTATTCATCAATATCAATAGCAGAAACTGGACAAGCATCTCTTGCTTCTATTGCATCGTCTTGTAAATCACTTGGAATATCTCCTGTTATAGCAACTGATTTTCCATTATCGTTCATACTAAATACATCTGAACAGACTGAAACACATACTTCGCATCCAATACAAGTATCTTCATTTACCCAAGCTTTCATAAAATAACACTTTCCTTTCTATATAAAATATCTTTTATTTAATACTTTTATAGGTTTCCCTTACCTGTAATTTTTAGTCTAAAAAATAGCTATAAATGCAATGGCAATTATATCCACTATATTTATAGCTATATTTCATCTCTATACATTATTTTTCATTTAATTTATTCATTACTTCATTTAAATCTAATCCATGAATATAACAAGCCTGCTCTAAAGTCTCCATTGTTGCCGATGGACATCCTAAACATCCCATTCCAAATCCACTTAAAATATCAGCTGCCTTTGGATTAATTTCTAATATTTCACCAATTGTATTATCTTTATTTATCATTTCGTTATACCTCCAATTAATATCTTTTTTCTAACTCTTCTAAAATTGATATATATTTGTTCTTTATCTCTTCATTATTAATTTCATAATTTTCACATTCATCATCTATAAGCTTTATTACTTCATCATTTAAGTTTCTCTCTGCGAACTTATAAATTACCCTATCTTCTTTATCTATGTGACGTATTAATAAATGTGTATATGAAATTGCATTTGCTATAACATCTAGCTTTGCCTCTTCCTCTCCAGCTTTTACTTTTTCTAATGCAGCTACTAACTCTCTCACATGTAATCTTCCTAAATCATGTTCTACAAGCATCCCTTGATTAACTGCTTTCTTTGCAGGCTCTCCTAACTCTTCTACCATTTTAATAAAAAGTATTTTTTCTTCCTTTTTGTGATGATGATTATCAGCATAATTTCTAATGAAATCTATTATCTTATAAAAATCCTCATATATAATTTCTTCGTTATTTAATATTTTAAAACAACATTTTCTTATTACTTGTAACATCCTAAGAATATACTTATGTTCTTCATTCATTATTTCTATAGCCTTCATTCACTGTACTCCCTTTATATCTTTCTCAATATTGCTTTAACTTATATTATTACTATACAGTAAATTGCTATTTTATTTCGTAACAAACGTTACATTTTCAAAAAATAATTTAATTTCATATATTATCTTATTTATCTAATAAAGGTACTTAAATAATTATCTATCATTTAAATACCTTTATGCTATTTCACTATTATATTTCTTGTTTCAAACAAGTCTTTAAATCATCTTCAGGTGTACTTATACTCCTTAAATCAAAAGTATCAACTAAATATTGAAGAACATTTGGACTTAAAAATGCTGGAAGTGTAGGTCCTAAGAATATTCCTTTAATTCCAAGTGATAATAATGCTAACAAATCAGCTACAGCCTTTTGTTCATACCAAGAAATAATTAATGACAATGGTAAACCATTAACGTCAGTTCCAAAAGCATCTGCAAGTGCTGTTGCAATTCTAACTGCAGAATACGCATCATTACATTGCCCTACATCTAAAAGTCTTGGAAGCCCTGCCACTTCTCCAAACTCCAATTTATTAAATCTATATTTACCACAAGCTAAAGTAAGTATTATACAATCATCTGGCACCATCTTTGCAAATTCAGTATAATAATTTCTGCCTGGTCTAGCCCCGTCACATCCTCCAATTAAGAAAAAGTGTCTTATCTTCCCTTCTTTAACGGCATTAACTATAGTTTCTGCATTACTTAAAGTTGCATGATGGCCAAACCCAACTAATATTTCATGTGGTTCTTGATCTTTATCATATCCTCCAAGTTCTAAAGCTTTATTTATTATTTCAGTAAAGTCCTTTTTACCATCCTTATCTTTACCTATATGCTTTACTCCATCCCATCCAACAACACTAGTTGTAAATATTCTATCTTTATAAGTTTCCCTTGGTCTCATAAGACAATTAGTTGTCATTAAAATGCATCCTGGAATATTATCAAATTCTTTTTGTTGATCTTGCCAAGCACCACCAAAATTTCCTACAAGATGAGGGTATTTCTTTAGTCCAGGATATCCATGACTAGGTATCATTTCTCCATGAGTATATATATTTATTCCCTTTCCCTCGGTTTGTTCTAACAACATTTCAAGGTCTTTTAAATCATGACCAGATACTATAATAAATGGTCCTTTTTTAATATGAACATTTACTTTATGTGGTGTTGGATTTTCATAAACTGTAGTATTAGCCTCATCTAGCTTTTTCATTACTGCAACACTCATATCACCAGTTCTCATGGTCCATCTTATTAATTCTTCTACTGATAAACTATCATCAGTGGTTGCTTCTAATGCTCTTACATAAAAATTATCAACTTGATCATCATAATATCCAAGTTCCCTTGCTTGATGACCATATGCACTTATACCTTTCAATCCATAAACTATTGTTTGTCTTAGTGAACGTATATCTGGATCAAGATTTTGATCATACATTATTCCAGCTTTTTTTGCATCTTTTAACATATCAGCCTTTGTTTCACTTAAGTTATACGTAGCATGATCTGTATCATTTTTAATTTTTCCTACTTGTTTTCTTAATTTTTCTTTTATTTTTTGAGACTCTTTAAGCATTTCAACATGTACATCTGCATCAAAATTTACGTTTGTTAAAGTTGTAAATAATGAATTTTCAATAAATATTACAATATTCTTATCTACATTCTCCCCTTTTTCAACTATTTCTTTTGCGTAACAACTTATACCTTTTATTTGATATATAAGTAAATCTTGAAGTGCTGCAACTTCTGGTGTCTTACCACATACCCCCATTTTAGTACACCCTTTACCACCAGCTGTTTGCTCACATTGATAACAAAACATTGGATATTCCATTGCCATATTATTTTCCATTAATCTTCCTCCTACATTTTAATCATTTTCTATAATTTCATTTATATAATTCCACTAAAATGTAAAAATTATAATTAAAATAAAAAAGTAGCTAAATAGAAATTAATATATAATTCCTAATTCAACTACTTTAATTGTATTAATATTTATTTTTAGTTTATTTTGAACATTACTTCTTACTAAATATAATAATTATACACTTTCATTTATTCCTTTAAGTTCATATGCTTTCTTTAATAAAATAGGTGTGATTATTGCACATACTATTACCATTATTATAACAGCAGGTAAAAAATAAGTATTCATAATTCCCATTTTCATTCCTTTGTTAGCTATTATAAGTGCTACCTCTCCCCTAGCCATCATACCAGTTCCAATTTGTATAGCTTCACTTTTATTAAATCTACAAATTTTTGCTCCAATCCCACATCCTATTACTTTAGTTAGCATTGCAACTACTACTAGTACTATTGTCATTATTATAATTTCAAAACTCATTTTAGGTATTTTCATATTTATTCCTATACTTGCAAAGAAGATAGGTGATAATAGCATATATGAAATTATATCAAATCTTCTTGAAATATATGCAGTTTCTCTGTTTCTTGATAATACTAATCCTGCGGCAAATGCACCTGTAATATCAGCTACTCCAAAGAACTCTTCAGCTATAAATGCCATTAATAAACAAATAACAAATGCTCCAATAACAAACCTTCTTTTATCTACATCATATTTTTCTATCCACTTTCCAAAAAACACATATACCAAATAACCAATAACAAGTGTAAAAACTAAAAATCCTATAATTTTTAATAATACTACTCCAATATTTATAGATTGATCAGCCATACTTGTTATTACTGTTAAAACTAAAATTCCTAAAATATCATCTATAATTGCAGCACCTAAAATTACGTTTGCCGATTTTTCGCTCATTTTACCTAATTCTCTAAGTGCCTCAACAGTTATACTAACAGAAGTTGCAGTTAATATAGCTCCTATAAATACATTTTGTAAAAAGGCACTAACAGTTGTTAAACTTCCATCATTAAAAATGTATGCAACAGCTGTACCTCCAATTAGTGGTATTAACACCCCCATGCTAGCAACAATAAATGCTGATTTGCCTACACTTTTTAACTGACTTATATCACTTTCTAAACCTGCAGTAAACATTAATACAATCACTCCAAGCTCTGCTAGCATACTTATAAAATCAGTTTCTTTTAAAACATTTAACACTGATGGTCCTAGTATAACTCCCGCAAGCAATGCACCGACAACTTGTGGTAAATTAAATTTTCTTGTTATTAATCCTAATAATTTCGTACTTAATAAAATTAATGCAATATCTAATAAATATTTGTATGACATTAACCCCACCCCACTAGTAAATGTTTTTATTCCTTATGAAGTAATATATTTATATTATTTTAAATTTATACATATTAATAATATTTTATATGTATAATTTCAAAAAACATTTTATTTATACAACTATAAAGGGAGTATAGTAAATTACACTTAACTATACTCCCTTTATCTTATGATATATGATTTTTCACTCTAGTTTATTACTTTATTTTTCAAAAATAATAGTAACTTTAAATAAATCTCCATCTACACTTATATTAAACTTTCCATTTTGAAGTTCAACAAAACTCTTTGCTATTGCAAGACCTAATCCTGAACCTTCTGTATTTCTCGATTCATCACCACGTACAAACCTTTCTGCTATCGTATCTACATTAAATGTTATTTCTTCTGCAGCCATGTTTTTCATTACAATTTGAACATCATTTTCATTTTCAAAAATATCTATAAACACTCTTGAATTAGGCATAGCATACTTAGTCATATTAATTACTAAGTTTTCAAACACTCTAAATGTACGTTGACTATCTAACGGTAATATTACCTTACCTTCTGGCATATTCTTTCTAACAGATAATTTTGCTTCTTCAAGCTTATCTTCTAATTCAAGTAATGTTTGCTTCATTAAAGCTACAACATCTATATTTTCTATATTTAAAGTTATATTTCCACTCGTTGCCTTACTCATTTCAAATAAATCTTCTATTAAAACTTGAAGTCTTTGAGCTTTTCTATCTAATGTATCAACATACTGTTTACGCTTTTCTTCCGATAAATTTTCACCCTTCAATAGATCTGCATAAGTTATTATAGCTGTTAAAGGAGTCTTTAAATCATGCGACACATTTGATATCAAGTCTGTTTTCATCTTTTGACTCTTAACTTCTTCATCTACAGCTTTTTTAAATCCCTTCTGAATCTCTTTTAAATCCTCTTTAAAAGGTTCAAAAAGTCCTAAGTCTTCTTCTATATTAACATCTAATTTTCCTTGTGCAATTTTACTTGTAGCTTCTCTTAACTTACTATATTTTTCGCTTATTTTATCTACATATTTTCTTATTACGAAAAATAAAACAATTGAATACAGTATGACTACAGGAATTCCAAAAAACCAAATTGAAGTTATTATTAGTAATATAAGTGCATTTATTAATAATAATTTTATTATTAATTTATTATTTTTTTCTCTTAAATCTACTTTTGTAACTTCATCTAATGTTTTTTTGATAATTGTAACAAAGAACATTAATATTATTCCAAATATTGTTCTTCTCTTAAAGTACTCTTTAATTCCTAAATTAAATATATACTTTATTATTAATACAGCAAAGAATACAATTGCAAATCCTATAAACCAATTAATAAAGTTTAATACCCATATAACTTTTTCTGATGCAGTAAACCAATCAACATTAAATCCAACAAAATGTTCTAATTGTCCATTTAATGCAGGATGAATCATATAGCTAGAAGATACAATGAAAAGTGCTACTGTAAGTGATACTATAACTATCCAAATTTCAAATGGTATTTTTGATATCCATTTAAATAAAGGCATTTCATTTGCTCTCTTAATAGGGAATATTAATGCAGCTATCGCTACTAATGTAGCAATTATCATTACTGCCACTCCTCCTACAAGTTCATATCCATATGCCTCTGCATTTCTGATTCCCCATGATATTGAATCATTAAACACCAAATTATTAGGCACTGCATAAACAAATTCCATATTTTTAATCGGATTCATAGTAGCATTATAATAACCACTATCGTAGTAATTATCACTTAAAAAATCACTTAAAGCACTGTTCAAATAGTATTCAAAATTTTGAATATTAGCCCCCTTAATATCATTAATTGTTAGATTACCATTTTCATCAAAATTAATAGCTACATAAAATTGATATTCATCTTTCTTTATTGATGACAAATCTATATTATTTTCTATAATACCAACTTCATAATTTATATTTGTTTTTGTTATATTATTAGTTTTATCATAAGAATAATACTTCAAATTTGCGAGCTGATTATCTAATATACGATTCCAATTATTAAAATTAGAATTAAACCCATTTATAAATTCACTTTCTTCATAATCTTCATCATTATCATATATATTTTGGGGTATATTTAATAATGTTGATGCTGGATCTAATGTTCCTCCAGCTTTTTCATTTAAAGAATTATAATATGAACAATATAAAGCACCTGCTAAATTTTCTGAAAAGGCATATTCCTCAAAATAATTGTTATATGAAACGTTCTTTGCATTTTCTTCTATTAATGGATATGCTGCACACATTCCCAATGCTGCTGTTGCTATAATTGCTATAACTAATAAAGTTGCTATAACCACTTTTCCCTTGTAGTTTGATTTTTTTATTCCATTAATATTGTTTCTAGAGTCATTAAATTCTTTATTATCATTACTGCTTTTCAATTTTATATCCAACTCCCCACACCACCTTCAAATATTTCGGATTTTTCGGATTAATTTCAATTTTTTCTCTTATCTTTCTTACATGTACCATTATTGTATCTGTATTTATTGCTTGTTCATTCCATACCCTTTCATATATTTCATCCGCAGCAAATACTCTTCCTGGATTTTTTATAAGCAAAGCTAATATCTTAAACTCAATTGGAGTTAGCTTTACAGGTTTTTCATCAACAGTAACCTCTTTTGTATCAAAGTTTAATTCTAATCCTCCAACAACATAAATATTATCTTTAACTTCTGGTTCTTTTACCATATTTAAAAACCTTGAATATCTTCTTAATTGAGAATTAACTCTTGCTAACAATTCAAGTGGTCTAAAAGGCTTAGTCACATAATCATCAGCTCCTATATTAAGTCCCATTATCTTATCAACCTCTTCAGATTTTGCAGATAGCATTATTACAGGAAAATCATTATTTTCTCTAAGCCTCATAACAAAAGTTATACCATCCATTTTAGGCATCATTACATCAACTATTGCTAAGTGAATAGTTTCTTTTTTTAATAATTCTAATCCCTCTATACCATTATTAGCTATAAATACATTATATCCTTGATTATTTAAGTATGCTTCTATTGCAATTGCTATATCATTTTCATCTTCCACTACTAAAATATTGTATGAGCTCAAATTATTCATTTCTATTTACCCCACTTTTCAAATTTTTTATGAACGTTCATTTACTATAATTAAATAGTACTTTTTAAAACTAAATAATAACTATATATATTTCTAAAGAATTCCTTAACTAAGTTTAAACACTTTCCTCATATAAATTTAGCTTACCTATTATATTTTATTATAATGCACGAAATAATAGAGGCTATAAATTTATAACCTCTATCAAATCCACTTAATTATCCAATATACTTAAAAATCCCCTCACCCAAAATATAACCAGCAGAAATAAATACTCCATTCCATATAAATATCCCACATGCTGAATATATAGTATATTTTAAGAAATCCATTTTCAGTACACCAGCTGGAATAGCTATGATTGTTCTTGCTACCGGTATTAATCTACTTATAAATACCCCCATATGGCCTTTATCCTTTAAATACTTTAACTTTTCATCTATGTAATCCTTCTGTTTTGGAAATTTATTAGTATATTTTTTTAAAAGAAAGTTTCCACCGTAAAACCCTAAGAAATATAAACACCAGCTTCCTATTACTCCTGCAATAACTGAAAGAAATAAAACAAATGGAAAATTCATATTTCCTCTTGATATCCATAAACCAGCTAATGGCATTATTATTCCTGCAGGAAGCCCTGGTAAATTTAAATACTCTAAAAATACAATTACAAATATAAATATTACTCCATACTGAGCTAAATAATCCAATATACTATTCACATCCATCTGTTAATTCCTCCAATTTTATCCTTTAACCATTATATTAATTTTATAATACTATTTAAAAATAAAGAAGATAATTATAATAATCTAAAGAAATTCTTAAGAATTTAACTTCTTTCATAATAAAATATATAAAATAAGAAGTCATTACATTAATAATGTAATAACTTCTTATTCAAGTTAAAACTTATAATATTATATAATCGAAAATCCATTTTTATAAATAATATTAATTACCTATTTTTAGATCATTGATTAATTTTTGTTTTTCAAAATATACTGGTAACTCCACAATAAATGATGTGTATTCTCCAACAACACTTTCAGCATATATTTTTCCTTTATGCTCTTCAACTATGGCTTTAGCTATAGAAAGTCCCAAGCCATATCCACCTGTTCCTCTATCTCTAGAATTATCAACCCTATAAAACCTTTCAAAAATCTTTTCTAAATGCTCTTTTTCTATACCTTCACCAGTATTTTTAACTTCTAATCGAGCCTTATTCTTTTCTATATTAAGAGACACCATAATTTTTCCATTTTTATTTGTATATTTAATTGCGTTATCCATTAATATACTTATGAGCTTTTTAATTTGATCCTTTTCACCATTAATAAATATATTATCATTTATATTCTCTTCTAAAACTAATCCTTTTTCAAAAATTACTACTTCAAAAACTAGTAAAGCATCGCTTAAAATCTTACTTAATTCAAACTTAGTTACTTCACCCTTTTTCTTATTAGCATCAAGGTTAGCTAATGATAACATTTCATTAATCAAAGTAGACATTCTACTTGCTTGAGAATCAATATAATTAACCCATTTTCCTTGACTTTCTATAGTTTGTTGCTTATTTTCCTTTAATATAGATACATTAGTTTTAATAATAGTTAGTGGTGTCCTAAGTTCATGAGATGCATCTGCTATAAATTGCTTTTGCTTTATAAAAGTCTCTTCTAATGGCTTAATAGCTTTATTAGTAAAATAAATACTTATTATAAATAATACAATTAAACTTAATGATCCTACTCCAAGAAATATTTTTAATAAATTTCCTAGTACATCTTGCTGGAATGACTTACTTATTAGTACTATTATGGTTCCACTACTAATACTCTCTTTTAAATAAGCATAGCTTTCTCCATCAATCTTAATACTATCCATCTTTTTAGAGTTATTAACAACCTTTTCAACCATTGCATGAATATCTAAATCGTCAGTATTTAACCTAGAAGTAACATTAACAATTTCATTTTTTGTATCTAAATCTATTTTTATTGACATATCCATCTTATTATCTTTTGGTGAAGGCTTTTGCTGCTGTTGTGGTGACATTATATTATTCCAAAGTTGCATTTTCATATCATTATTTAAACTATAAGCGGTAGATACATATATTGTCCCAAATATACCTACAAAAACAGTAGTTAAAAGAACCATATTCATAAATATAAATTTATTTTTTAGTTTTTTGAACATTTAATTTTCCTCCAACTTATATCCGACACCTCTTACAGTTGTGATACCAGTATTTGAGTTAACATAATTAAGTTTCTTTCTTAGAAATGAAATATATACTTCTATATTGTTATATTCTGCATCTGAGTCATATCCCCATATCTTACTTATAAGCTCATCCTTTGTAACAATCGTCTTTGGTCTTTGCATAAAACATCTTATTATTTCAAATTCTTTTAGTGAAAGCTTTATACTATTACAAGGTCCTTCTAATTCATAACTTGAAATATTTAATTTAATATCTCCAACTTCTAAAATATTATCATTTATAATTTCTCCCTGTCTTCTAGTAAGTGCTCTTAGCCTTGCTAATAATTCCTCCGTTGCAAATGGTTTAGCTAGATAATCATCTGCTCCACTATCCAATCCCTTTACTCTATCTTCAATTTCTCCTTTTGCAGTTAATAAAATAACTGGTGTTTTTATATTACCTTTTCTTAACCTTTTAAGTACTTCTAATCCATTAAGTTTAGGAAGCATAATATCTAATACTATTACATCATATATATCTGTTAATCCATAATCTAATCCATCTTCACCATTATATACTGCATCAACTACATATTTATTTTTAATTAATATTTGATTAAGAGCTTCTGAAAGCTGTATTTCATCTTCAACAAGTAATAATCTCATTAATTTTTCTCTCCTTATATTCCCTTTATAATTCTTTACTAAAAGTCTACCACACAAACATAATTTTTAGTTAATTTTTAAGACTATTTTAAGGTTATGCTACTACTATAAAACTTGTAAGCTAACCTAAATTTAACCAAATTATAAAGCCAACCAAAAAACTTTACTATAAAATGGATGTGATTTTTTTATGAGTAAACCTAAACACGAATTGAAATATTTTATTAATACAGCTGACTATCTAGCTATTAAAAATATAATTAAATATATTGCTTCATTAGACATAAATGCTAGTTCCTCTGGAACATATCATATTAGAAGCCTTTATTTTGATAATTTTAATGATAAAAGTGAAAATGATGCTATTAAATTTATAAATAACTCAGTAAAAAAACATGTAGTTAAATCTAAAACTGTTTCTGCAAATTCAGGAATTGAATTAACTATAGAAATTAGATTAAAAGAAATGTCTACACAATTTGTAAATGAATTAAGCCATATTTCAGGAGTAAATAACGTTGTTTTAGTTAGCTATAATGGCGAATATATGAGCTAAGCTAATAGGTGGTGAAAAAATGATTTCAAATAAACATTTTAATATAATTGTTGCTTTATTTATGGTAATAGCTCTTTGTTTCTCATCACTTATTATGCTATTACCCAAAAGCAGCACTTCATCTACTTCAATAGAACAACCAGATTATATTACTACAATCTTTAATGATGATTCTGTAATATAAATAAATATTGAAATGGATGAAGATTCTTGGCAAGAAATGTTAGATAATGCTGCTTCCGAAGAATATACCGCTGCTAATATAACTGTTAATGGAACTACCTATAATAATGTAGCCATCAGACCTAAAGGAAATTCTAGTCTATCTCAACTTGTTACTGATGATTCGACCGAAAGATATAGTTTTAAAATTAAACTTGATAAATATGTTGATGGTCAAACCTTAGATGGACTTAGCAAGTTAGTATTAAATAACAATATGTCTGATACAACTTCTATGAAGGAATATTTATCTTATAAACTACTTGATTCATTAGGCATACCAACCCCAGCCTGCTCATATGCTCATATAACAGTTAATGGTGAGGAATGGGGGTTATATCTTGCTGTTGAGCCTATTGAAGAAGAATTTATTGAAAGAAATTATGGCTCTATTGATGGTAATTTATATAAGCCCGAAAGTGATAACGTAGCTATGGGTGATAAAGACAATAATGAAAATAAAATTATGGATAATAATAATTTTTCTCCTTCAGAAAATACAACATCAGAAAATAATAACAAAACTACAATAGATAATTCTATAGATATGCAAAATCAATCTAATATGAATAATGGAGATTCTAGCGGACAAATGCAGATGCCTCCTGATATGAACACTGGAAATTCTACTGGAGAAATGCAGGCACCTCCTGATATGAATAATGGAAATGCTTCTAGAGAAATGCAGACACCTCCTGATATGAATAAGCAATCCACTAATGACTCTACAAATCAACCTCAAATACCTAATGGTATTGGTGGTGGAATTGGTAGAAATTCTAATGGTGCTAACCTTGTATGGAATGGAGATGATATTTCAAACTACTCTGCTATTTTTGACAATGCTATTTTCAAAACTACAGATAGCGATGATTATACTAAAATATTAGATATGATCGAACATCTTGATAGCCTTGATGATATAGAGTCATACTTAGATGTTGATGAAGTGCTTAAATACTTTGCTGCAAATACATTCTTAGTTAATTTAGATAGTTATGTTTCTAATATGAATCATAATTACTACTTATATGAAAATGATGGTATAGTAAGTATTTTACCTTGGGATTATAACTTATCATTTGCAGGATTCCAAGCTGGTTCAGCTTCAAATGCAATTAATTTTCCAATTGATTCACCTGTTTCTGATAGCTTAGAAGAAAGCCCTCTAATAGGTAAACTTTTAGAAGTTGATGAATATAAAGATATTTACCATCACTATTTAAATGAAATAGTTGAAAACTTCGTTAATAACGGCACTTTAGAAACACTAATAACTAAAACTGATTCATTAATAAGTAGCTATATTCAAAATGATGCTACTGCATTTTATACTTACGATGAATATAAAGCTTCACTATCTAACTTAATTAACTTTGGTTATGATAGAGCAACTAGTATTGCAGCTCAACTTGATGGTTCTCAACCTTCAACAAATACTGGGACTATAGAAACTACAGTAGATTTAAGTGCTATGGGACAACAAGGTGGCGGAAATGAAAAAGGTGAAATGAATAATATGAGAGGTTCATCTGATACTACTCCTCCCAATGCTGATAGTTCTACTCCACAATCAGATAATACAACTGAAAGTAGTATGAATATACCTAATAGTAATACTACAAGTAATTTCCCAGGAAATATTAGTAGTAATACTTCGGATTTAGATCCTTCAATTATGATGCAAGCAATGCAAATTATTCAAAGTTCCGAAGATGGTAGTATTACAGATTCAATTAAAACCGAATTATTAAATTTAGGTTTGACTAATGAAGAAATAACACAACTTTCATCTATTCAAATACCTAATCAAGATAATAACGGTATGCATGATATAAAAAATAATAATTTAGCAATGGGGCCAGGTAATATATCTACTGATAATACTAATTTAATAATCACTCTTTCATCAATTGTATTATTAGTAATAGCATTAGTTTTTGTATCATTCTTCAAGAAAAGAAAATACATTAGTTAATAGTTATAGTAACGAAGAAAATAATTTAGTTTACTACATTAATACAGAAAAATTGAAATATTATATTGAAGGGAATATTAAAATTGAGCCATAGAATTTAATAATTGATGGAAGATAATTTGCGTTAAGAAGATTATATGTTTGAAGCCGATAGGCAAGTTTATAATCTTTAGCAAATTATCTGAAATCAATTATATAAATTCAAAGCGAGATTTCACTGATTCCCGGAAAGATAATATTTTATTTTTTCGTTATTTTATGTGTAAACTATTTAACGCTCTTAACTTCGTATTCTTGAAATCTGTATTTTTGTCCTGTTGGATTAACTTTTCCTTCTGGAACCTCTTCAACAAACATATCGTAAGGTCTTACAAAAAGCCCACACTCTCCATATAATGCTCTATATAAAACCATAGTTTCTTGAGTTTCTGAATGTTTCACAAAATCCTCAACTAAATATAAATCGCCTTTAAAATGTCTAAATATTTTTCCTTTTAAATTAGATATATCTCTCATATTTTTTCCTCCGTAAGTAAACTTTTATTAAAATTAAAAGAAACAGTCTGCTATTAACAAACTGCTTCCTCTATTATATCACTATTTTTTATTTCAGTATTTACTTCATCTTCGTAAATTAAATACTTTCCATGAACCTTAATAAAATAATCTCCACAAAGATACAATGGATATATAAGCCATATCATAGCCACATTTACATCAAATTTATATTTGGCCCAAATAATTAAAACAGCTACAAATGAACTAACAACTAAAACTCCATTATTAATAATTAATTGTTTTATATCATTAATTTTTATAACCCTTAAATTAATCACAAATAATATAATTGTAAAAATTGAATATAATGCTGATTTTAATAAGTTTTCTATATTATAAATATCAACTCCATACTTTTTCATATAAAGCACATATTCAATCTTTTCCTTATATTCTTTTCCCATCTTACTCCAAAAATCAAAGTCAGACCACTTATTTGGTATCATATCCAATGGAATTGAAATTTTAATATTTGTAACTTTAAAAAATATAAATACAAAAGTCAGTGCCATAATAATATATATACCTACTAAAACTGGTTTATTTCTTGATTTAAATAAGCTACTTATTACTTTAATTAAAATTAATACTAAAGCAATTATTGGAAATATCATTGATATAAACTTAGCTAACATATAATATACATTACCATTAATAGCTAACTCTGAAATTCCAAATCTCATTTTGAAATCTTCTATTTTATTTAAAGTAAAATCAGTACCATCTATTGTTAAACCATCTAACGCTTTCATCGAATCATCTGGAATCTGAATAATCATATTTGATTTAGACCCCTTTAAAATTCCTCTTACAACTAATGTTCTATCATTATAAACAATTTCTCTACCTATACAGTTACTACTTCCAAATAGCTTATAAGATGTATCATTATCTATTAAACAACCTTCCAAATCATCAGCAAATAAATTAGATCCCTTAACTAATAAATTAGATGAACCTTTTATAGCTAACACATTTAATTCACTTGCACTTTTCCCTAAATCTAGGTTAGTGGCAGATTGTAATGATTCTTCTGCCCATCCTACTACAGCTAATTCCTTTTCTGATTCTTTTATACTATTGACTAATTCTAAATTATACTTATCATTTTCAAAATAAAAGTTTAAAGTTTTATTGTTACTTTCTATATTATTTGCATAACCTAAAGATATTCCCCAGCACATAATTAAAGCAAACATAAGAATTATTCTAACTATGTGCTTTAAGTACCTTATCATTCAGTCTCCAGGCGAACTCTATCGCCATCTTCTACTGTTTTATTACTATCAATTATTATTTTATCATTTCTTCCTAATGATCCATCAGATACTGCTGCATATTCTCCGTCTCTCTTTTCAACTTTAACATCAACCTTCTTGGCAGTTAATTCTTCACCAAGTACAGTTTCCTTTTCAGTAACAACTAAAATATAATAACTATCCCCATCACCTTGTCTTAATGCTGCTAACGGAACACATGTACCATATTTTTTTGATTTACTTGAAACTATTATTTCTCCACTTTCATCAATTTCGCCTATTCCAACTGGTAAAACAACTGTAACTTTTAAGGTATCTGGATTATCATCATTTTTTGAAATAGAATCAATAGTTAAATTTTCAATAATTCCTGATGAGCCCAAATTTAAAGCAACTGTTTGTCCTTGTTTTACTAATGTTCTATTACTTTTATCAATTTCTCCAACAAATTTATATCCCTCGTTCTTATCTGCAATTGATGCTATAGTATCAGTAGTAACTCCTCCATTTTCAGCTACAACACTAGTAACTATTCCTTCTTTTTCAGAAACAATCTTTCCACTAGCATCTAGTAAAGGCTGAAGTTTTGCAAGTTCCTTATTATATTCTTCAATTTTAAGAGAATCTTTTGTATCTTGAAGTGACCTATCTAAATCAACGGTATCATTAGAATCTGCCACTGCTGAATTATATAGTTCTTTCTTTGATTCATAGTCAGCCTTTAAACTTTCCTCCATCATTGAATCTTTTTCTTCTTCACTTAAATTATTATAATTATCTAATGCTTGCTTTGCTGTATTCATTTCATTTAAAGCAGTTTGTACAGCCTTCTTTTTAGTGTTTATAGCCTTGTTGTAATCTTCCGTTGCACGTGATAAAGTCTTTTGTTCTTGTTCAATATTCTTTTTAATTTCATCAACTTTAGCTTGTAAATCATCCTTATCAAGTTCAACTAAAGTATCTCCAACCTTAATACTTGACCCAACACTTATATTTACATAATCAATCTTAAGTCCCTCAACGACTGAAATCTTTTCTTCTCTATTTTTAGCTACTACTCCTTTAGCCTTAACTTCATCTACTATTGTTTTTGACTTAGGAGTATCAACTTTAATTCTTGGTATAGTCATAGAATCTGCAGCTCTAGATAACATAGTGCATCCTATCATCAATACCAAAAAAGCAAATAAAGCTTTTACTGCTTTTTTTTGCAAAGTATCTTTTCCTTTTTTTATATATTTAAAATTTATAATCTTTTTAATCTTTTCATTTTTACTCATAAATTATCATTCCTTTACTGCTGATGCTGCAATACCTTGCTCTAAATAGCTTTGTCCTGCAAAAAATACTATTATAGCAGCTATTAATGTTACAGCAGATGCTGTAAATGCTATATCAGCATTTTCTAAAGTAATATTGGGTAAATAAATCGATAATGGCCATAATGCCTTATCTTTTAAGAATGTAAGTGGTTGTTCTATTAAATTCCAGTATTCTAAAAATTGTAATACTACTGCAGACATTATGCCTGGCATTCCTAAAGGAACACCTATCTTTGCAAAAATAACAAGTTCACTAGCCCCGTCTATTCTTGCAGATTCAATAATTGACTCTGGTATATTACAGAAGAATCGATACATTATAAATACTGAAAATGTAGAAAATATAGCTGGTAATATAATACTTGCATGACTGTCAAGTAAATGCATTGTATCTAATACTAAATAACTTGATAGCATAGTTACTTGGAATGGCATTAACATTACAACTATATAAATAGTAAATAATACTTTCTTAAATGGGAATTTATATCTAGCAAATCCCCAAGCTGCTGGAATTCCAAACAAAAGTTGTCCAGCTACAGAGAAAAATACTATTTTTACTGAATTCCAGAACATTACGAAAAACTCTGGAGTATCTAATAATAACTCTATATATGATTTTAGTGTTGGATAGCTAGGCAATAACCCCCAGCTTACAAATCCTTTTCCTTTTTCAGATAAAACTGGCCCTAAATAAGCTGTTAATTCATCTACTCCCATAAATGATCCTGCTAATAAAAATATAACTGGGAAACACATAAATATAGATATAGCAACTAATATAATAAATAATATCTTTTTCTTCATTGTATAAATCACCTCACTCTAATCTTGCTTTTCCCAAGCTCTTTGTAATAGCATAATTAAAACAAATATCACAATGGCCATAAGAACTGAAGCTGCTGCCATTTTATCAAACGATAATTCTCTAAACCAATTATTAAACAAATGTTGTAATAAGTACATACTCTTATCTGGATAATCACCAGCAACCAAGTATGCTTCTCTAAATACTTTAAAAGAATTAAGAAGTGATAAAACCGAAACTGTATATAAAGTAGGCTTTAAACAAGGCAATGTAATCTTCGTGAAACATTGTATGTTATTAGCACCATCAACTTTAGCAGATTCATATATTTCCTTAGATATAGAATTTAATCCTGCTAGCCATAAAATTATATTATAGCCAAGATTCTTCCATATATAACTAAATACTAATATCCAAAAAGCCCATCCTGTACTCATCCAATCTTGGCCAGCAATATTAAACTTATCTAAAAATCCACTTAAGAATCCATTTTGGTTAAAAACAATATTCCATATTAACACTACTGATGCAATTGGTACTGCCATTGGTATTAAAAATGCTGTTCTAAGTACCTTTGATGCTTCTGTAAATTTATTTAATGCAACTGCTAATAATAATGATAATGTTAATAATAACGGTATACATATAAGTACAAATCTTATTGTATTACTTGCGGCTAACTTAAAAGCTGCATTATTGAACACTTCAACATAGTTTTGTACTCCTGTGAATTCCCTTGAAATTGCACTTTGGAAAGATCTAATAAATACATCTAAGAAGGGAAGCAATGTAAAAATTGCTACCCCTATTAAACTTGGTAATACAAAATACAACCCTGTATATTTTGTCTTTCTCTTAATCTCTTCTTGTTCAACTTTTTTTGTCTTTGCTTTTCCTATTTTTTTTAATTGCTTTATTTTATTTTCTTTTAACTCTTCCATATTACTCCGATAAGTATAAATCCAAGTTATCTACAACTGTATTTATAGCATCCTCTAAAGATATTTCCCCTTGTGCATATGAATCAAATTGTTTTGCAACTTCTGTTAATAAAACCGTATTTACTGTAGTTCCAACATTTAAGCTTTCTATTTCACCTTTTAACTTACTTACATCTTCATCATTAGGTAATAATATATTTACTTCTTTTGAATTTCCAAATTCATCAGACCATCCCCTTGTACCTTGAGTATAATGATTTGTTGCTTCATCAAGCTCTAATTCATATCCTTCTTCCTTCATCTTTTCGATAGAAAAGGCATCATTAAATTTATTTACATTTATACTAAATCCATCACTAGAATATCTATCATTAGAGTTACCATTAAGTAATGAAGTTACTATTTCTTTTGCTTGGTCTTTATTTTTTCCTTTTGCATTAATTCCAACTATGTTAGAAGGAATAAATATATTTTCTTCTCCTCTAGTTAAAACTTTATAACTAATTTCCGGAGAGTTATTTAATACAGTAACCATTGTTCCATAATCATAAGTTCCAGAAAGCCCACCCATAGCTAATGATGATGATCTATCAAATAAGAATGAATCTGCATAAATAGTTGGATTTAAATAATACTGTAAATCATATACTGCATATAGATCCTCATAATCTTCTTCACTATATTCTCCATCAACATCTTCATCAATGTACTCTTCACTATCAACACTCATATCAAAATCTTCACTATATTCCTCTAATTGTGAATACTTATCTTCCATAGTTTTCATATATGCTTCTTCATTAGTTTGAAGATAGCCATACATTTCATTAGCTTTTGTAAAGAAATTATTTAATGCTTCTTCATTTATTGTATTATCATCATTTAACCAATCATTACCGTATAAATAATATAATAAATAAACTAAAGATCTCGGACTAAAATAATTCTCAAATATCCTTTTATCTGTTTGTGTAGATAGTTTTTTAGTTAATTCAACTAATGAGTTCAAATCTGAAACCGAATCTATATCTTCCTTATTACCTAGTAATATTGGATATTTAAAAGATGTTGGTATTTGATATATCTTTCCATCATTAGTATATGCATCAGCAATATTCTTAAAGATTGTTCCATCTTCAACTAAAGGATTTATTATATCACTCATATCTTCTAATAAACCTTTTTCTATATATGATTCTGCAGTTAATCCATCTAAAATTACGACATCTGGACCATTTCCAGCCATTATTTCTGTATTTAAAGTTTTAAGTGCATCTGATTGAGTTGTCCCATCACCATAATTTAATCCAATTTCATATTTAACATATGTATCTGGATGTTCTTTAGCATAGCTTGAAATAGCTTGTCTTATTGTATAATTTTCTAATAATGAGTAAACAACTAATTGATTTTCAGGAACTGAAGGAATATCTGGATCATAAGTATAATTAATAACTGATAATCCACTATTTGACCAATCACTAAATACAGCTAAGAAATTTTTTTCACCTTTTTCAACAAAGCCCATTAATTGACTTTCATTATCCCCAAAAGTAGAAATTGCACCATCTATAATCATATCTGCTTTTTCACTTTTCATATCATAAGCATATAAGCCTAAAGTCGTATAATAGTAAAGTGTATCTTTGCTTCCTGAATTAACAAAAGTCGGATAATAATTAGAATTTTCTCCTAAAGCCTCTTTTTCTAAAGCTTTTAAATTTCCTTTTTCTTTACCATTTGTAATATCATATTCAATAATTGCATCATATGAAGTTGTAATTAATGAATCTCCTACAAATACAAAATTATCTATATAATCGCTACCTTCATAAACATATTTTTCTTCAAATGTTTCTCCATCAAATTGAACAACTAACTCATTGTTACTACCAGCTGAGAAAAATACATCTCCATTAGGTGCACATTTAAAAGTATTATATCCCCATGACTCTTCACCATCATTATATGATTCAAGATCTAAATCAATATCAGTTATAGTTCCATCAGTTTCAATAACTGCATACTTAAATTCTGGCTCTTCATAGCTATAATCTCCCTCATTCATAATTTCACTATCTTCACCTTCAGTAGCTAATGAATCATCAACCGCTCCTTCATCTTCTGATGGTTCAACATATGGATCAGCAAAATAATAAGACACTAAAATTCTTCCATCATTTAAATATCCAATATTATTTGTATATGTTTCCTTGCCTTCTTGTTTCGGCAATTCTATAGATTCATTTGTCCAAGTTTGTCCCCCATCTTCTGATATAAAAGCACTTTCTTTAGAAGTTTCTTCTGAATAACCAAACATTGCTATTCTTCCATCTTCTAATGTTGTTAGATTCTGAGCATATCCATTTGTTGGCGATTCATATCTTTCTTCAACATATCTTCCCATTGAAGATTTTCCGCTCCCCTTTGAACACCCTGTGATACCAACAGCTAATGTAAACGATAAGGTAATAGCCATTATTTTTTTTAAATTTTTCCCCATATTTGCCTCCAGTAAATTTTATTATTTTACATTTTATTCTATAATAACACTTTTTAATATATTTTAACATATTATTCTTTATTTTTAACATGCTAATAAATTTCTCTTTATTATTAGACTTCCACATTTACTAAAAAGTTCCATATAAATCTTATAATATAATAATTAATATTAAGTTAATTAAAACTTAATATTTTCTTACAATTATTTTCAACAATTTATGAAAACAAAAAAAGCCAGCTTTCGCTAACTTTTATATTGCCCATTTTTTATTACCTGTAAATGAAACATTTAACCATTTATTATAATCAATATGCTTTATAGCATCATTTATTTCTTCTCTTACATTATCCATTTGATCTAAAGTTTTAAGCTTACTATCTTTATTATAAATAAAATCTATTTCAATTCTAAGTTCACGTCCAATTTTAGAAACTCTTGTTATAGATTCTTCAAAATTGTACTCTTCTTCAATTTCTTTAACTAATACATAAATATCATCATTTATTTCATCATCTGCTTTTACGCATATTACTTCTTTAAAACTCTCTATAAATCCTTTTAATGGAATTCTAATACAAATTAATGAAACAATTATTGTCATTCCTGGATCTATATATGGATTTAAGAAATTTAATTTAGTATTTGCTAATACCATTGCAACTAAAAACGCTACTAATACAGCTGCACTTAATGCTGTATCCATAAACCATTGAGTACATTCTGCTTTGATAAGTTCTGAAGATAATGCTTTTGCTTTTACTTTCATATAGTAAGAAATTCCCACACATCCTACAACCGATACAATCGAATATATAAGTGCTAATCCAAATTCTAAACTATTACCACCACTAGCTATTGTTTTTACAGCTTCAATTAATGAATATAAACACATAATTGCAATTATTAATGATTTTATAGAAATAACTATTGGTTCTAAAATATGTTTACCAAAAGGAAATTTTTCAAAATCTCTTTTAGCCATATATTTATTAATATATAAGGATATCATTGATAAAATTACGCTGATAAATGAATATAATCCATCGAATATAATCATATCAGAATCTATCGCTCATCCCCAAGCAATACCAAATAGTGCAAAGAATAACGCACCTACTACTGATATTTTTAATATTTTATTCTCTAGTTTCATTATTCTCACCTCTATTCATATATAAAATTCTAAATTTAAAAAACTAGACACTATTATAATACAGCAATCATGTCAATTTTGAAATGATTAAAATGCTATAAAATTGCAACTAATATATGCATTTTACTTCATTACATTTTTGGTAAATAGCTTAAATGTACCTATTTTATTATTAAAATGTACCTATTTTAATATTTTTTTAACATTTTATTATTATTTTTAGTTATTTTAAATCTAATTTGTTTTATATTTTGGTATTTTTACTTCATATATTTTTTATTATGATTCAAGATATTTTAATCATTATTACTACCACGTAACTATTTTTATTAGCCTCTTCAAATTAGTAGTTGATTATTACATTCCGCTTTCTAATATTACTACCTAGATTAATATTATATTTATATATAATATTAATCTGTTACATTGTACAAATTAAGTATATAATATCAATTGGAACTTATAGCTAATTATTTTTTTCTATATCAAAGTACCAAAAATAACATTAATTTAATAAAGGAGCTCATTTATAATGAAAGAATTATTTGATTTATTCTGGACCTTTTGTAAAATTGGAGCATTAACCTTTGGTGGAGGATATGCTATGCTCCCTTTAATCCAAAGAGAAATCGTCGAAAATAAAAAATGGTCCACTGAAAAAGAAATTCTTGATTACTACGCTGTTGGGCAATGCACTCCAGGCGTAATTGCAGTTAATACTGCAACTTTTATAGGATATAAACTGAAAGGAATTATAGGTGGCATTATAGCTACATTAGGTGTTGTATTTCCATCATTAATAATAATACTTATAATTGCAGCCTTTCTTCAAAACTTTGCTGACTTAGCCATAGTACAAAGTGCTTTTGCTGGCATTAGAGTTGCTGTTGTAGCATTAATTATAACCACAGTAGTAAAACTACTAAAATCATCAATTAAAGATTATTTATGTGCAATCGTAGCAATTTTAGCTTTTATCATTTCTGCATTTTTAGGTCTATCTCCTGTTTATGTAGTAATAGCTGCTGGGTTAACAGGATTTATTGCTAAAGGTTTAAGAGGTGAAAAGAAATGATATATTTAACTTTATTTTTAGAATTCTTTAAAGTTGGTTTATTTTCTGTAGGTGGTGGACTTGCAACAATTCCATTTCTATCAGAACTTGCTACAAAATACAATTGGTTTGATCAAAAAACTCTTATGGATATGATTGCAGTATCACAATCAACTCCTGGTGCTATTGGAGTTAACATGGCAACATTTGCAGGATTTAAGGCTTCTGGAATACTTGGAGGTATAATTGCTACATTAGGTCTTGTTACACCATCTGTAATAGTAATCATCATAGTCGCTCATTTCTTAAATAAATTTAAAGAAAGCCGAACTGTTGAATCTATATTTTACGGGTTAAGACCTGCTGTTGCAGCACTAATTGCGGCTGCTGGTTACGAAGTATTTAAAGTATCAATTTTAGCTTTTGATAAGTTTAACATAACACATAAAATAATAGATATAATCAATATTAAATCTACAATTTTATTAATTATATTATTATTCGCAATTACAAAATTCAAAAAACATCCTATTGTTTATATTGCTAGCGCAGCAGTAATTGGAATAATTTTTAAATTTTAAAAAATAACATTGTCCCTAATAAAACATATACTATATTAATTTTAATATAGTATGGTGGTGAATTTATGAAAGCCGATATCGTATGTGAAGGTGGTGGAGTAAAAGGAATTGCCTTATTAGGGGCAATTTATTATTTAGAGGAAAAAGGATATACATTTGAACATTTTGCTGGTACTTCAGCTGGTGCTATAGTAAGTTCATTATTAGCAGTTGGCTACACAGGAAAAGACTTAAAAAACATGTTACTAAACATAAATTTTACAGACTTCTATGAAAAAAACAAACTTACTCTTCTTCCCTTCATAGGTCCTACAGTTAGTCTATTTAAAAACAAAGGACTCTTCTCAGGAAATAACATAGAAGAATATCTCAATAATCTATACAAAGCAAAAGGAAAAACAAAATTTAAGGATATAGCCAAAAATGGTGAAAGTCCTCTTAAAGTTATAGCTTCAGATATTACAAATAAAAGACTTATAGTATTACCTGATGATTTAAAGGATTATAATATAGACCCAATGGAATTTAATATTGCTAAAGCTGTAAGAATGAGTATTAGCCTTCCTTTTTACTTCAATCCAGTTATATTAAAAAATGGAAAAGAAGCAAGTTATATTGTGGATGGTGGAATACTAAGCAATTTTCCTATATGGCTTTTTGATGTTGAAGGCACTCCTAAATGGCCTACATTTGGATTAAAACTTCTTAGTGATAATGATTTAAAGAAAAATCATCCTAATAATAGTAATTTAATAACTTACTCTTGTGATCTTATTGACACTATATTAGCCAATAGCGATGAAGCATTTTTAAATAATAAGGATTCTGTTAGAACAATAAAAATACGAACCTATAACATAGGCACAATTGATTTTGCTATATCAAAAGATCAATACTTAACACTATTTAATTCTGGATATAAATGTGCTAAAGAATTCCTTGCCAAATGGAACTTTGACTCTTATATCTCTAGATACAGAAGCGACAATAGAGGTCACTATTATTATTAAAATTTATATTTATCTAATAAACTACAATAATTTAGTTAATTGTTGTAGTTTATTTCTCAATATTTATATATAGAGAAAATATTTTTTATAACCTCCTCTACTAAATGATCATATTATATAAATAAAATTACTTATCAGGAGATTAATATGACCTCTATTATCCTATATGGATTATCCATTTTTTTATTAGTTTTATCCTTTATAAAAGATAAACCTAAAACAAAGAAGGCATTAATTAGTGCATTAAAATCCTTTGAAAATATTATGCCTCAATTTCTTTTTATTGTAGTTACTGTTGGTATATTACTGGCTTTTCTTAGTGCTGATACAATTTCAAAAATCATAGGTGCGAATTCTGGATTTTTAGGTATAATTCTTTCAGCAATTCTAGGTTCAATTACAATGATGCCAACTTTCGTGGCTTTTTCACTTGGTAATACCTTACTGTCAAGCGGTGCTGGATATGCACAAGTTGGTACTTTAGTATCAACACTTGTTCTTGTTGGTTTAATGACGTATCCACTTGAATCGAAATATATAGGCAAGAGAGCTGCTTTTCTTAGAAATTTCATAGGATTTATTTTTTCAATAATAGTAGGACTTTTATTAGGAAGGATTATGATGATTATATGAAAGTTTTAATTAAATTTATAAAACGATACAGATCATTTTTTATTTCTTTAATTTTTCTCATTATAATTTCATTTTTTAGTTATAACGTATTTTTAAAGGTAATTAATAGTGTAACATCAAACATACTACAAATGCTATCAGTACTACCTCCTATAATGCTAATGCTTGGATTAATGGATGTATGGGTTCCAAGAGAAAAACTTATGAAATATATGGGCAATAAATCTGGAGTTATTGGAATAATTCTAGCAATGCTAATTGGCTCTGTAGCAGCAGGCCCAATGTATGCTTCATTTCCATTTACAGCTGTCTTAATAAAGAAAGGTGCAAAGTTCTCAAATGTAATAATTTTTATGAATGCTTGGTGTTTGACTAAAATCTCAACATTACTATTTGAGTTTTCTGCATTAGGTTTAAAATTTACCTTAGTTCGATTAATTATAGATATCCCTGGAGTTCTGATTATGAGCTACTTCGTTAGTTTATTAACCCCTAAAAATGAGCTTGAAAAAATATATAACGAAAAATAAGCACATAGATTAACTTATCTATGTGCCTACATTTATTTATATATATCCGAAAACTCTATAGAACATTTTTCTACTTTTGATTTTGTTAAATCTACACTTTTTACATTCTCAGTAGCTACGGTTTTCTTTGGAAGACTAATTATAAATTTACTCCCCTCATTTACCTTACTTTCTACCCACACTCTACCTTCATGCATTTCTACAAGTGATCTTACTAATGATAATCCTATTCCACTTCCATTAAAGTTTCTTGTAAGTTTATTGTCAATTTGTTCATATCTTTCAAAAATCTTGTTAATTTTTTCCTCTGGAATCCCTATTCCAGTATCTGAAACCGTTATATATACATTTTCTTTATCTGAATAAATATTAACTGATATTTTTCCATCAGCTTCCGTATATTTAATTGCATTAGATAATAAATTCAATATTATTCTTTCAATTTTATCCGGATCACATGCTATTATCTCTTCTTCAACTTCAGTATCAAATACAAGTTCAATTCCTTTATTATTAACATATTCTAAAACGGACATCGTTATATCTTCTACCACACTAACAATATTATAGTTTCCTAGCTCAATATCATAATACCCATAGTCGATTTTACTTATATCAATAATATTATTAACTAATCTAAGAAGTCTATAACAGTTTTGTTTAATTGAATTCATATATCTATCTAAATTGGCACCTTCAATTGAAATTATACTTTTATTTTCAATATTTTTATTTATTACTTGCATTGTAGCTAAAATAATATTTAATGGTGTCTTAAATTCATGTGATATATTTGAAAAGAATTGACTTTTTATACTTTCTAATTCAATTGCTTTTTCATAAGCTATTTTTTCTTCCATAATTTGCTTTTTCTCAGTTATATCCCTAGCTGTAAGTATATATACCTCACTTTCTTCAACATATCTACAATTATTTTCTATCCATCTATAACTTTCATCCTTGCATTTAAATCTAAGCTCTAATCCCTTAATTCCGTTTTTAATATTTGAATTTCTTATATATGCTAAAACTTTAAATACATCATCTTCATGAACAAAATTGCTCCACTCTGATAAAGTAAGTTCTTCTTCACTCCATCCTAAAAGTTCTTTGCAACACTTACTTACTTTTTTAATTTTCTTGTCAGTACCTATAATAGCCATAAGATCAACTGATATTTCAAAAAAATATTCTAGTTGGTCATTTCTATCTAATCCTAAAAGATCTTGCATAATCTCTCGATCCCCCCCGTACCATCCTCAATACTTCTTAATATTTACTAATATACCCTCTTTAAAACTTTCTAAATACATTATACATATATTTACTTTTTTCTTCAACCTTTTTTTACCAATTATCTTATTTTTTTCTTTTTTTGTGTATTTTTATTAATATAAATAATAATTAAAATTTAATTTCCATATTTTTTAATAATTAAATATTTTATTTTATTGAATAAAATTAATACTATTTTATTTTATTGTTCTTATAACTCCTGCGCAATTCCCCACTTTTCATGTTTCTTATACATATTTACTTTATTAATCTATTATTAATCCATATTTGTTAGCTATATCAACATATTTCATTAATACATGCTCCTCTTTATAAAATATAGGAAACCTCTTATTGTAGTTACCCCATATAGTGCACTCTTCTTTAGTAAAATATATACTTGAAAATAATATTTCATTTGAATTCAATCTACTTATAAAAGGAACACTGTCTAGAGTCAAGTAATAATAAATTCCACCAGTTGTATTCTTCTCTTTAAATGACTCTATAAATTTCCTATCATCTACACTTACCATCTCTACTAGTTTAACCTTGTCTTCTTCAGACAAAGAATTATAATAAAAGTCAACATAAGAACTATTAAG
The DNA here is from genome assembly GCF_040227035.1 of Clostridium sp. RTP31139st1_H3_RTP31139_211217. Lineage (NCBI taxonomy): Bacteria > Bacillati > Bacillota > Clostridia > Eubacteriales > Clostridiaceae > Clostridium > Clostridium sp. RTP31139st1_H3_RTP31139_211217. The sequence goes on along the minus strand of NZ_JBCOAB010000027.1, from coordinate 24,317 downwards.
TCCATTTAACTTTACAGCTTCTTGTAAAAAGCAAATCATTCCCCTTTCAAAATTTTCCTCATTTATTGCACTTATTGTTTTATTCTTATATCTATTAAACCCCTCAGTAATATTATTAAATTTAATTTCAACTTCTTTTTTAAAAACATTTTCTTTAACTGAAATAAGCATTTTTCATCACCTTATATTTTCTAATATTTATATTAATATTATATTTATAATTTTACATATATACATTATTAAAAACTTTTTTTATCATATAATTATAAAATCGGTCATAATGAACTATATAATATTATTACACTAAAGTTCAAAATGCCGATTTTATAAAAACTATATTATTATAAAAAGTTATATTTGTTTAATTTTCATAAGTTCTTAAAATTCCTTCTGCAACAACTTTTCTAGTTGATCGCATATCCATTGCTTGTTTTTCTATATATCGATGAGCTTCAGCTTCAGTCATATTTAAATATTGAATCAATATACATTTGGCTCTATCAATCATCCTAATATCCTCAATTTTTTGCAAAAGCTTATTATTTTCCTTCTTCAATCTGCACATTTTATTATATGTAGCATTTGCTATTTTCAATGCACTCCAAAATATAGTTCTATTCATAGGCTTAGCTATTGTAATTACTCCAAGCTCTTCTACTTTTTCACTTACCTCATCATAAATATCTGTTCTAACAACAAGAATTACTTGTCCAATTCCGTTAGAAACTATATCTTTTGCAAATTCATCCCCAAATTCATCTATTAATGGTGCATTTATAATACATAAATCAAAATCTCTTTCAACTAAAAGTCTCCTTGCTTCCCCACCATTTGTTACTGTAACAATTTCCCCATAGGAATTTTGAGAGAGCACTTCAGTAAAAAATGACATTCCCTTTTTACTGCTCGATACTATTAGAATACTATCCAAAAATTACGCCCCCTTGCATTATCTATATTTCATGGCCTACTAATTGTTAAAATAATGTTAAATGTATTCAAAATATAGCCTTTTCATTTTTTCCTTTTCTATTGACTTATTATATTGATCAGCTTCAATTTCCTTTAACTCTATATATCTGTCTAAAACATCACTACCTATTATACTTCTAATAAATTCACTATTCTTTGCAATATCTAATGCTTCTTCTAGTGTTTCTGGCAATACTTCTATATCCTTTAATTTCTCTTCATCTAATGTATATAGATTTTCATTTATTTCCTTTGGTAACTTAAGTGAATTCTCTATTCCATATAATCCTGCTCCAAGTATTAATGAAAATGCTAAATAAGGATTTATAGCTGAATCAGGTGATCTTAATTCCATTCTTGTTTTTTCACCAGTCGCTGCTGGTATTCTAACTAACTGTGAACGATTCTGATGTGACCATGAAACATATTTAGGCGCTTCAAATTTACCAAATCTTTCATAAGAATTAACGATAGGGTTCAAAAAGGCTGTAATTTCTCTTGTCTTACTTAATATTCCCGCTATAAAACTTTCAACTTCTGCCTGTTGTCCATTTTCCTCTTTAAATATATTAGTACCATTTTTGTTTAATGATATATTTATATGCAATCCATTTCCACTCTTATTACTTATAGGCTTTGGCATAAAAGATGCATAAAGTCCTGATCTAGCAGCAATGGCTTTTACTACAGATTTGAAAGTTAAGAAATTATCTGCAGCATTAAGTGAGTCACTGTATTTAAAATCTATTTCATTTTGTCCTGGGCCTTGTTCATGATGTGAACTTTCTGGTTTAATCCCCATCTCTTCTAAGCAAAGGCAAATTTCCCTTCTAATATTTTCTCCTTTGTCAATTGGTGCCATATCAAAATATCCACCTTTATCATGAGTAATATAAGTTGCTTCACCATCTTCATCTGTTTTAAATAAATAGAATTCACACTCTGTTCCTATGTATGGTGTATACCCCTTCTCTTGACATATCCTAACAACTTTTTTTAAGATGTTTCTACTATCATATAAAAACTCTTCTTTATCTGGAGTTTTTATATCACAGAAAAATCTTACTACTCTACCTTGTTGTGGCCTCCATGGAAGAACATTAAGAGTATCTGCATCAGGAAATAATAATAAATCTGATTTTGCAACATCACCAAATCCTCTAATTGCTGAAGCATCAAATGAAACTCCTTCTTTAAATGCTCTTTCTAATTCATCAGGCATTATAGAAATATTTTTTTGTGTTCCAAACATATCGCAAAAAGCTAATCTAATAAATTTAACATCATTTTGTTTAACAAACTCCAAAACCTCTCTAACTGTATATGACATATCTCTTCCTCCAGTTATAATAATCCTATATTTTTTTACGCAAAAAAGCATCCATCAAATATTTTTAGTGTCTACAAACTTATTCATAAGTAATAATTAATCTTTAGTAGTTTTTGCAAATTTAACTTTGATTACATCTTATGATTTAAAAAAGTACTTCTAAAAAACATTTGATGAACGCCTTTGTCCATTTCTAATATTATACAATATAAGCTATTTTTTATCAATAAACTTCCACTCAAAAAATATTTTCAATTTTTTTCTAAAAAAGTATTTACATTTCATTATTTTGGACATATAATACTTACATAAACAGCAAAGGCGCTGTGGACAAATGATTGTCCACGGTGCCTTTTTTTATTTGAAGGGGGTTATAATTATGAAAGATATACCAAATTTATTTGGAAGCTTAGTTTTTAATGATAGTGTTATGAAAGCAAGGTTACCAAAAGAAACTTACAAATCACTTAAAAATACTATTCAAGCTGGTAAACCACTTGACTTAGCAGTTGCTAATGTTGTTGCTAATGCAATGAAAGATTGGGCTATAGAAAAAGGTGCAACACATTTTACTCACTGGTTCCAACCAATGACTGGCATTACAGCTGAAAAACATGATAGCTTTATTTCACCAGATAAAAACGGAAATATTATAATGGAATTCTCAGGAAAAGAACTTATCCAAGGTGAACCAGATGCTTCAAGCTTTCCATCAGGAGGCCTTAGAGCTACATTTGAAGCAAGAGGATACACTGCATGGGATCCTACATCATATGCATTTATTAAAGATGGAACTTTATGCATCCCTACAGCATTCTGCTCATATAGCGGTGAAGCTTTAGATAAGAAAACTCCAGTATTAAGATCAATGCAAGCTTTAAATAAGCAAGCTTTACGTATATTAAAATTATTTGGAAAAGATGATGTAAAAAAAGTAATTACTACTGTTGGTCCTGAACAAGAATACTTCTTAGTTGATAAGGAAATGTATGAAAAAAGACCTGACCTAGTATTTTGTGGTAGAACTTTATTTGGTTCAAGACCTCCAAAGGGACAAGAAATGGAAGATCACTACTTTGGAACTATCAAACCAAGAGTTTCTGCATATATGAAAGAACTTGATGAAGAGCTTTGGAAATTAGGTGTTTTAGCTAAAACTAAACATAACGAAGTTGCCCCAGCTCAACATGAATTAGCTCCTATATTTACTACTACTAATATAGCAACTGATCATAACCAATTAACTATGGAACTTATGAAATCTATAGCTAACAAACATGGACTAGCTTGCTTACTTCACGAAAAACCTTTTGCTGGTGTAAATGGTAGTGGTAAACACAACAACTGGTCAATTTCTACTGATACAGGTGTTAATTTATTAGAACCTGGTGATACTCCAGCAGAAAATGCACAATTCTTATTATTCTTAACGGCAGTAATTAAGGCAGTTGACGATTATCAAGATTTACTACGTGTTTCTGTTGCAAGTGCAGGAAATGACCATAGATTAGGTGCAAACGAGGCTCCACCTGCTATAGTATCAATGTTCTTAGGCGATGAATTAACTGAAATATTAAAGTCAATTGAAAATGGGACTACTTATATAGCAAAGGAAAAGAGCCCAATGGAAATTGGTGTACGTGTATTACCTAAATTCTTTAGAGATACTACAGACAGAAATAGAACTTCACCATTTGCATTCACAGGTAATAAATTTGAGTTTAGAATGCTTGGTTCTACTTTCTCAATTGCAGGCCCTAACATTATATTAAATACAATAGTAGCTGAAGAATTAAGACAATTTGCTGATACACTTGAAAAGAGTTCTAACTTTGATGAAGATTTAAATACACTAATTAAAAATACAATAAAAGATCATAATAGAATTGTATTTAATGGAAATAACTACTCTGATGATTGGATTAAAGAAGCTGAATCAAGAGGTCTTTTAAACTTAAAGACTACTCCAGATGCTCTTCCTTACTTTGTAAGCAGTAAAAATGTTGATTTATTTACTAAACATCATGTATTCTCTGAAAGCGAATTATATTCAAGATATGAAATACTACTAGAAAACTATAGTAAAACACTTCATATTGAAGCATTAACTATGATTGATATGACTAAAAAAGATATTATTCCAGCTGTACTTGAATATCAAGGTGAAATTGCTAGAATAGCTAATGGTAAAAAACAATTAATGCCTAATATTCAATGCTATTTAGAAGAAGAACTTCTTAATAAAATTTCAAAATTAGGAAACTCTCTATATAGCAAACTTGATGATTTAGAAAAATCTGTATTAGAAGCTAAAACTCATACAGATCCACTTGATACAGCTAAATACTATAGAGAATCAGTATTTATTAATATGCAACACTTACGTGGTGTAGTTGATGAGCTTGAAACTTTAGTAAGTAAAAAGTATTGGACTCTCCCAAGCTACGGAGAATTACTATTTAGCGTTGATTAAATAATATAAATGCACAATGGCGTGTATTTTACTTTAGGGATATCCCCTATAGTAAGATGCACGCCATATTTTATTTTCTTATTTATAAAAAAGTTAAAAATAGTTATAGTTTAAATTATACTTACGGATGATACCATTATAAAATCTAGCTATTATATATTTGAAAATATTACTTTTATGAGATTTAAATAATCATCATCTCTGTCTATTAAACTATTAACTTTAAATAAAAGGGGGTATTATTAATGTATTCAGCATTAGACACGATTTGGACTTTATTAGGAGCTGCACTAGTATTCTTTATGCAAGCAGGTTTTGCTATGGTAGAAACAGGATTCACTAGAGCCAAGAACGCAGGTAATATTATAATGAAAAACTTAATGGACTTTTGTATAGGTACAGTAGTATTTTGGCTTATAGGATTTGGGCTTATGTTTGGTGGAGATGGTGCTTTAATAGGAGGACTTGACTTTTTTATACAAGGTGATTATAGTTCTTCAATTCCAACTTTTGCATTTGTTATATTCCAAACAGTTTTCTGTGCAACTGCTGCTACTATAGTATCAGGAGCTATGGCAGAAAGAACTAAATTCTCTTCTTATTGTATATATAGTTTAATAATTAGTGCTATTATTTATCCTATTTCTGGACACTGGATCTGGGGTGGTGGATTCTTATCACAACTTGGCTTCCATGACTTTGCTGGTTCTACAGCTGTTCATATGGTAGGTGGGGTTGCTGCTTTAATTGGAGCAACAATACTTGGCCCTCGTATAGGTAAATATTCTAAGGATGGAAAAGCTCATGCTATCCCTGGTCATAATTTAACAGTTGGTGCTTTAGGTGTGTTCATACTTTGGTTTGCATGGTTTGGATTCAATGGTTGTTCTACAGTTTCAATGACTGGAGATGAAGCAATAGTTACTGCAAGTAAAATATTCATGACAACAAATATAGCTGCTGCAGTTTCAACATGTGTAGTTTTAATAATAACATGGATCAGATATAAAAAACCTGATGTATCAATGACATTAAATGGTTCATTAGCAGGTCTTGTTGCAATAACTGCTGGTTGTGACTTAGTTAGTCCAGTTGGTGCATGTTTCATAGGTATTTTCGCTGGATTTGCTGTTGTATTTGCAGTTGAATTTATTGAAAAAAAATTAAAAGTCGATGATCCTGTTGGTGCAGTATCTGTACATGGTGTCTGCGGTGCTCTTGGTACTATTTTAACTGGTTTCTTTGCAACTGAGGGCGGATTATTCTATGGTGGTGGATTCAAATTCTTAGGTACTCAAATCTTAGGTGTTATTTGTGTTATTGCTTGGGTTGCTATCACTATGACTATTGTATTTACAGTAATCAAGAAAACCATTGGTCTTCGAGTATCAGAAGAAGAAGAAATTGAAGGTCTTGATAAGAAGGAACATGGTCTTGAAAGCTGTTATCCTGACTTTATGGCTGTAGGAGCTTCATATTCAGGTATTACCTTAAATCAATTATCAGCTTCTACCGTTCCTGAAAATACTACTATTGATAATACAGACACAATTCCAGTTGTTTATAATACATCTAAAACTGATGCTAAATTCACTAAGGTTGTCATCTTAACAAAACAAGATAGATTTGATAGATTAAAAGTTGCTTTAGATAAATTAGGAATTACTGGTATGACTGTTACCAACGTTTTAGGATATGGTATGCAAAAAGGATCTACTGATTACTACAGAGGTGTTCCTTTAGACGAAGTTACTTTATTACCTCAATTAAAAGTAGAAATTGTTGTATGTAAAATTCCAGTTGATACTTTAGTTAAAGTTATTAAGAAAGCTTTATACACAGGCAAAATTGGTGATGGTAAAATCTTCGTTCAAGATGTTGAGAATGTTATTAAAATTAGAACCAACGAAGAAGGTTATGATGCACTACAAGATGATGATGAAAAGTAAAAATATAGAACTGTATCAATTTTGATACAGTTCTTTTTTTATTTATCTACTACTATTTTTTTACATATAATATTGCATTTTATCCACATGCCATTAAATATAATCCACAAGCTTAATTTAACAATTAACATTTGTATGTTAATAATCTACAGAATAAAAAAAGAAACTCAATTGAGTTTCTTTTTTGGTGGCTTACCGGGGAATCGAACCCCGGACACCTTGATTAAAAGTCAAGTGCTCTACCGACTGAGCTAGTAAACCAAAACTGGTGCGTGTTAAGAGATTCGAACTCCTGGCCCACGCCTTAGAAGGGCGTTGCTCTATCCAGCTGAGCTAAACACGCAAATTAAGATATTATTAACTCCATATTTCTATTAGTTTATAATACTTTAAAATGGAGCGGGTAGTGGGAATCGAACCCACCTTTCCAGCTTGGAAGGCTGGAGTATTACCGATATACGATACCCGCATATGGTGACCCCTAGGGGAATCGAACCCCTGTTACCACCGTGAAAGGGTGGTGTCTTGACCGCTTGACCAAGGGGCCAGATCAACATGTACTGCTGACTACTTTTTGTATATTACAGTGTTTTTAGACAAAAGTCAACACTATTTTCAAAAATTTTTATAAAAAATTTAAAAGATTTTAATGTAAACATTTTTATCAAAGAATTTTAACATATTCTTCCTGAGTATCTATATCAACTAACTCAATTTCATCATTAATATTTACAAGTTGAAAATCATTTAAATGCCCCTTTATTATTTTTTTACCACCAATATCCCCTTCAAGTGATAATAATTCATTAATATACTTTTTAGAAAAGATAACTGGATTACCTTTATTATTTCCACTTCCCACGCAAACTATACCTTTATCGCTATTAATAAATGTATCTTTAACTAAATTTAATGTTTTTAAAGACATGAAAGGCTGATCACATACCATAAACATATATCCATCAGCATTTTTATCAAAACTTATTCCTAGCTTTATAGAACTAGAAATTCCTAAATCACTATTATCATTCATTACAACATTAATTTTAGTATTTTTTAAATTTTTTCTTATTTCTTCATATTGAGTTACACATATTATTTTATTAACTTCAAGATTAAGTGCCTTTTCGACTACATGCATATAAATAGGTTTACCCTTATATAAAGCAAGCAACTTATTTCCATTAAATCTCCTACTATTACCAGCAGCCAATAAAATTAAATTTATCTTCATAAAACCAACCTTTAATTTAGTTAATAGTTAAGAGTTAATAGTTAGGGATGAAACTCCTATCGGAATTTCTAAAAATATATATTTTCAAATTCAGCTCAATCTAAATTTATTCCTAAACTATTAACTCAAAACTCTTAACTCTTAACTATTTATTAATCATTCCCATAACTATTTTTTCAGATGTTATTGGTAGTGTTCTTATATTAACTTTTGTTGCATTGTATACTGCATGTGCTAAAGCTGGAGATGGCGTATTAATAACTATCTCTCCAATAGACTTAGCTCCAAATGGCCCTGTTTGTTCATAGCTTGATTCAAATTCAACTCTAATGTTTCCAACATCAAGTCTTGTAGGTATTTTATATTGAAGGAATGAATCATTTCTCATCTTACCCTTTTCAGTGTAAGTAATATCTTCATAAAGTGCCATACCTATTCCTTGCGCTATTCCTCCTTCTGCTTGGATTCTAGCTAAATTAGGATTTACAACAGTTCCACAATCCACTACTGCTACATAATCAATTATATCAACTTTTCCTGTTAGCTTATCTACTTCAGTTTCAACTATTCCAACCATGAATGGAGGTGGTGAAACTTCTGAATAATGTGATTCACTTTCACTTATAGTATTAAATCCGCCAACTAAAGTATTATTTGCTATATCAATTAAACTTATTTCCTTTTCATCTACTAGTGAAAATACTTTTTTCCCATCAAACTCTAAATTATCAATTGAGCATCCAAGTGCCTTTGATGCTTCTTCAATAATTCTTTTTCTCATCTTTTCACAAGTTTTAATAACAGCTCCACCTGTTATATATGTAGTACTAGATGCATAAGAACCAGTATCATATGGACTTTGGTCTGTATCAACACCATGTACAATTATATTATCTATATCACATTCTAAGCAGTCAGCTGCCATTTGAGCTAATATTGTATCACATCCTGTTCCCATATCAGCTGCACCAATCATTAATGTATAGAATCCATCATCATTAAGCTTTATTTCAACAGCCGCAGTATCTACTGACGATATCCCTGACCCTTGCATAGCCATAGCAACCCCAACAGATCTAACCTTGCCATTCCCCATATCTCTACAAGGATATTTATTATCCCAATCTATCATTTCTTTAGCTCTTGATAAGCATCTATCTAATGCACAACTATTGGCCGGTTCATTATAATATGCAGGCATTATTTGCCCCTCAGCAACCATATTCATTTCTCTCAGTTTAATAGGATCGATATTAAGCTTATCTGCAAGTTCATTTACAGCTGACTCTAAAGCAAACAATCCTTGAGTTGCGCCATAACCTCTATAAGCACCAGCTCCCATAGTATTTGAATAAACAACATCATATTCAAATTTATAAGCCTTTGCTCCATTATAAAGAGGCATTGATTTATGACCTGATAATCCTACAGTAGTCGGTCCATGATCACCATATGCTCCTGCATTAGATAAAGTATACATATAAATGGCCTTTATTATACCATTTTCATCTGCTCCTAATCTAACCTTTATCTCCATTTCATGTCTTGGACTACCATTAGTCATACTTTCTTCTCTTGTATAGACTATCTTTGCTGGTTTTCCAGTTTTCATTGTAACTATCGCTGGGAATATTTCAGCAACAACACTTTGCTTTGCACCAAATCCTCCACCTATTCTCGGTTTAATTACTCTTATTTTAGACTTTGGAATATCTAATGCATTTGATAATATACGTCTTACATGGAAAGGAACTTGAGTTGCACTTGTTATATTTAATCTTCCATATGTATCAAGTTCTGTAAATGCTCTGAAAGTTTCCATCATAGCTTGGCTATTTGCTTTTGTATGATAAGTTTGTTCTATTATATGAGCACATTTATTTAACTCTTCTTCTACATCTCCATAAGCAAAGTCACCCTTTGAACATATATTTCTATCTTTATCTACATTAATCCAGTCATTTAATGCAATAAAATCATCTTCTGGATGAACTATAATATCATTATCTATAGCTTCCCTAAAATCTAATACTGCATCTAAAACCTCATATTTAACTTTAATTAAATTTAATGCTTTATTTACTGCCTTTTCATTTTCCCCAGCAACTATTGCAACAGGATCTCCTACACATCTAAGTCTCTTATCTAAAATCAATCTATCATATGGACTTGGTTCAGGATAAGATTGACCGGCTGTTGTAAATCTTTTTTGTGGAACGTCCTTATAAGTTAAAATACATTCTATACCTGGAACTTTACTTGCTATGCTTACATTTATATCCTCTATTAAAGCATGAGCATGAGGACTTCTAAGTACTTTAACTATTAAACAATTACTTGGAGCTATATCATCTGTATAAACCGGCTTACCAGTAAGTAATGACATAGCATCCTTTTTTCTTATACCTTTATTAACATATTTCATTATTAGTCCTCCTTTTTAGCTTCTAAGAAATTCTTAATTGCTCTTAATTGGCTCATATATCCTGTACATCTGCAAAGATTCCCAGCTAAATAATGCTTAATTTCATCTTCCGTTGGATTAACCAATTCATTTTTCATCGCTAATACATTCATCACAAATCCTGGGCTACAGAATCCACATTGCTCTGCTCCTTGATCTGCCATAAAAGCACCAAATTCTTCTGCTTCCTCTCTTAATCCTTCAAGAGTAGTCACTTTCTTTCCATTTGCCTTCATAACAAGAGTGCTGCATGATAAAACAGGTTTTCCCTCTAAATGAACTGTACATAAACCACAATTTGCAGTTTCACATCCTCTTTTTACACTAAAGAAGCCCTTACTTCTTACATAATCAATTAATAACATATCTGCTTCTACATTGTCTTGAAAAAGTTTATTATTTATCCATAGTTTAATTTCCATAACTTCCTCCTGTAATTTCAGAAATTCCTCTGTTTATAAATACCTTAGCTAATATTTGTCTATACTCTTTACTTCCTCTCATGTTACTATCAAATTTAACATTTTCTATAACATATTTAACTACGTCATCAATTTCTTTTTGTGTTGGAACTTCACTTAAAATTTCTGTTGCATTTACATTCATAGCTTTTTGAGGTCTAGCTCCAATTACAATATTCCACTTATTATCTAATCTAGATATAGCAACTGCTAAAGTAGGAATATCAGTTGCACTGTTTCTATGAGTTAAATAAACAGCCTTTCTATTATCTTTCTTTATTATAATTCTTACTAAAATATCATTATCATAAGGCATGTCTCTATATTTAGTAAGAGGAATAATTCCACCATTAAATAATTCTACATATGTATCTAATGATAAAAGTGCTGTTAATATATCTGAAAATCCAAATCTTGAATAAATACTTCCACCAATAGTAGCGCAATTCCTAAATTGAACTCCAACTATATGTATAACTGATTTTGCTATTATCCCATTAAAATAAGAATTTAAAGATTCATTAACTTCTAACTGTCTTAATGTGCACATACAGCCTATTTTAAAATATTCTTCGTCTTCCTCTATTTTGTCTAATCCTAATTCTGATAAATCAATGGCAGTTTGAATGTTTCTTCCACCCATCTTTAACCAGCCTATTCCCCCTAAAATAACATTGTTCTTTTTTTGATTTAGTTCATAAGCTTCTTCTAAACTTTTTGCTACTACATAATTCCTAATCGTAAACAATTTTTTCTCCTCCTATAGACATAACAAATGGGCCATATCAAATTATTCGATATAAGCCCTTTTTATATTTTTTATACACTTACTGCTTTATTTTCTACCTTATCTTTTGGTAATACTAAATTTAATATTGTTGCTATAACGAATGTCATTATTATACCATTTTGTGCAAATATGTTGCTAACCCAAGTTGGTAATTGTGCTAAGGCTTCTGGAACATTACCTATTCCAACACCAATTCCTATTGCTAATGCAACTATTAAGCCGTTTCTACCATCTAACTTTTCTCTAAATAATGACTGTAATCCACTTACAAATATCATAGCAAACATTATAACTGCTGCTCCTCCTAGAACTGATTGTGGCATTACTGAAAGTACTGCACTCAATTTTGGGAAAAATCCAGCTAATATTAAAAATACTGCCCCAGTCATAATAACAAATTTATTTACAACTTTAGTTACAGCAACTAGTCCAACATTTTGGCTAAATGAAGTATTTGGAGCAACTCCAAAGATAGCTGCTATAAAACTTGAAACTCCATCAGCAACTACACCACCTGATAATTCTTTGTCAGTTGCTTCTCTATCAAGTCCACCTACTGCTATTGCAGAAATATCCCCAATTGTTTCTACTGTAGTTGCAATATACATTATTGCCATTGAAATAATTGCATCTAACCTAAATTCAAATCCCATAGCAAATGGTTTAGGTAAACTTATCCATGAAGCTTCTTTTACAGCTGTAAAGTCAACCATTCCCATTACTATTGATAATATGTATCCAACTATTATTCCTATTAAAATAGCTGATGTTTTTATAAACCCTTTAGTAAAGTTTTGTAATACTATTATTACTAAAATTACCACTGTTCCAACTATTAAATGTTTTGGTGATCCAAAATCAGCTGAACCAGCTCCACCAGCAAAATATTTAATACCTACCGGAAGTAATGAAAGTCCTATTGAAATAACAACCAAGCTTGTTACTATAGGTGGAAATAATTTTCTTAATGGCTTAATGAAGAATCCCAAAACCATTTCTAATACTGCCCCAACTAATGAAGCTCCCATTATAGCGGAATATCCATACGTTGCACCTATAGCATTTTGTGTTCCTATAAATCCTGAACTTGTTCCCATAACTACAGGTAATCCACTTCCTACTCTAAAAAATGGATATAATTGAATTAATGTTGCAATCCCTGCAACAAACATTGAATTTTGGATTAACATTGATTTTGTTTCTAATGGAATATCTAAAAGCCCACATACTATAATAAGTGGTGATACATTTCCTAAGAACATTGCTAATACATGTTGAATACCTAATGGAATAGCTTGTTTTAAAGGTACCCTTCCTTCTAATTCATAAATACTTCCTGTTTTCATCCTAAATCCCCCTATAAGTATTAATATAAATCGCGAATATTTTTTATTTTTTGTATATTTAATGTACGTAAATCCTACTTCATGATTCTATCATACTTTTTCTAATTTGTGTATAAAAATATATTTATTTTTAGATTTTTTTGAAATTTTTAGGTTAAAAAATATATTTTAACGGCAAAAACACAAAAATTAAAAGACAAACTACCTTTAATAGTTTGTCTTTTGCTTTTTCAGAAAAAATTTAATTTTTAAGATTATTTTTCGTTTTTTACTTTATATATTCTAAAAGTACCTTTATGGTTCCACCACAAGCCATCCCTAACTTTGCTGCTACTGAATTAGATAAATCATAACTTTCAATATATGATTTTTCTTGCTTTATTAATTCTAAAGCTTTTTCGTATGCAGCATTTTCTACACTTCCACCACCAATGGTTCCGATCAATTTCTTATCATCTGTAACTAGCATTTTTGCACCTACTCCTCTAGGAGATGAACCTACTTTATCTAAAATGCTTACCAATACCATCTTTTTATTGCTTTCATTAATGGTATTTAATATTTTTTCATCTACATTTGATAAATTACTTTTATTTTTTATTTCTATAATTTGCGCTGCTATACTTATTGCAATTTCAGCAGGCGTTTGAGCTCCTATATTTAATCCAATAGGTGCATGAATTTTTTCAATTTCTTTTGAACTATATCCTTTTTCCACTAACTGTCTTACTGAATTAGCTACCTTTGCTTTACTACCTATCATACCTAAATATTTATATTCTTTATTTAAAATTGATTCAATACATATTTGGTCTGCTCTATGTCCCCTTGTTACAACCACAAAATAGGAATTATTATCATAGTTTATCTCTTCAAGAGCTTCATTAAATTTCTTACATATTACCTTATCTGCTGATGGAAATCTTTCAGTATTTGCAAATTCCTCTCTATCATCTATTACTATAACATTAAAATCTAACATTTTTGCGACTTTATATAACTCTAAAGATATATGTCCACCACCACAAATAACTAATTTAGGCTTAGATGCAATCTGTTCTAGCATTATTTTATAAGAGTTATTAATATCAAATACTTTGTTAGTTTCTTTTAAATCTAAATTCTCAATAATCTCTTTATATTTTTCTCTATCTCTTTCATCCTCAAATATAAATTCATTATCAACTTTTAATATTTTCTTACCTATATCTAAATCATTAACGGATTCTAAAATTGTAAATATAAATAAATCTTTTTTACTCAATAAATTTTCTTTTACTACTTTGTAAAATTTCCTTTTCATACCTGCCCCCCGGAAGTTATTATATTTAAATTATTATTTATCTAAAACATATCCATATGCTCTTATTTTTCCATCTTCTTTTTCAAGATAAACACCTTGAATTTCTGGCGCAAATCCTGGGAATCTATTAATTCCTTCCTCTAAAATTGAAAAATATTTTTGAGCAACATTATTCCATCTTTCACCTGGCACTACACAAAATACTCCTGGTGGATAAGGAAGAGCTCCTTCTAATGCTATTTCTCCAACTATATCACTTAATGGAACTAACTTAGCATTATTTCTTTTTAGTTCAATACTGGCTTCATTTGGATTTATTACATATTCTGGCAAATAATCTTTTCTAAATAATAATTTTTGATAAGTTTTTGCATCATTTTTCTTATAAAAATCATGCATTTCTTGACATAATCTTCTTATTGTATATCCTTTATAACGTTCTTCATATTTAGCATAAAGTTTTGGTAAAACTTCATTTAATGGAGCATCTTCTTTTATAAGATTTTCAAATCTTACTAAATGATCTACAAGACCTTTCATTTTTGAAGTACTTTCTGCTGGTGTTAATAAAAATAATATTGAATTTAAATCATTTTTTTCAGGTACAACTCTATGATCTCTTAAATAATTAGCAAGTATTGTTGCTGGAATTCCAAACTCTTCATACTCACCAGTTTCTACATCTATTCCCGGAGTTGTTAACATAAACTTATTAGGGTCTACAAAATATTGATTTTCTCCATATCCTTCAAAAGAATGCCACTTTTCTCCCGGATAGAATTTAAAGAATTCTATATTATTCGCTATTTCTTCTGTAGGATAATCTTGCCATGGCTTTCCATTAACCACAGGAGGTATAAATGGTTTTAATAATTCACATCTTTCTAATACATCTTTTCTTGCTTCAACTCCAACCTTTATACAATCTGCCCAAAGTTTCTTTCCTGCCTCTCCATCTTGCATTCTTGCATTAACATCTAATGCTGCAAATAGTGGATAAAATGGACTTGTTGATGCATATAGCATATAAGCATTATTAAATCTTTTATGATCTACATAACGTTTTTGTCCTCTAAGATGACTATCCTTTTTGTGAATTTGAGATGTTTGTGAAAACCCTGCTTGTTGCTTATGAATAGATTGAGTAACTAATATTCCTGGATCATCAGGCTTTAACTCTAATAATAATGGTGAACACTCTCTCATCATTGGTATAAATTGCTCATATCCAACCCAAGCAGAATCAAATAATATATAATCGCAAAGATGCCCTATTTTATCAACAACTTGTCTTGCATTATATATAGTTCCATCATAAGTTCCAAGTTGTATAACAGCTAATCTAAATGGTCTTTTTTCCTTAGCTTTTTCACTATCTACTTTAGCTGCTTCTTCTCTTAAGTATTTTTCATCAAAACAGTGAGCATCTATTCCTCCTATAAATCCAAAAGGATTACGTGAAGTTTCTAAATATACTGGCTTTCCAGCATTTGAAACTAATGCTGAATTATATATAGACTTATGATTATTTCTATCAAATAAAACTAAATCTCCTGGAGAAACTATTGCATTTATTACTACTGAATTAGAAGTACTTGTTCCATTCATTACGAAATAAGTCTTGTCTGCATTATATACTTTAGCAGCATAAGTTTGAGCTGACATAGCTGGACCTTCATGTATTAATAAATCTCCTAAGTCAACATCCGCATTACATATATCTGATTTAAATATATTTTCGCCAAAGAATTCATACATAGCTCTTCCAGCTGGATGCTTCATGAAATATTGACCACCTTGATGCCCTGGACATGCAAACTGTAAATTTCCTCTTCTTGAATATTCACTTAAAACATCAAAAAATGGTGGCAATATCTCTTCTTCATATTTATCTGCAACCTTATTTAACTCTTTACTAAATTCTTCCTCATTCAATTCATTGATCTGTATTATTTTATGTACTTTATTTTTAATTTCATTATCAAATTCATCTGTTTCTGCTAATACAAATATTTCTATTCCAAATCTTGTATCATATATATCATTTATACTTTCTATATCACTTTCATTTACTACAGCAGCTGCTACATCAGTATAATCAGTTGTACCAACTTCTATGGTCTCCCTATCTGTAAAAAAGTAATTTCTAGTTCTTTCGGTACAAGCAATCTTTAATGATTTCATGCCTATTCCCCCAATCTTTTTAGTTTATATATTTATAATTTACCTAATTAGTAAAATATATTATAATATAGTTTATTAATTATCATCATAATTATATAGTTAGCATTTTTCAAAGTAAATGATATAAACTCAATATATAAAAAATAATTTTAATTTTGGTCAAATATTTATAATCATTTACATTATTTTATAAAAATAGCTAGATGATTAATCACCTAGCTTACTTCTACTTATTATTTTTTCACATATTGTCTTTTAATTTTTTGAGACGTTGTCTTTTCAAACTCATCTTTTCTTATATATACTTTATTAATTCTTTTATAGCTTGGTAATTCCCTATTATATTTATCAACAATATTTTGAATTTCCTCTTGAACATTTTTTACTTTCTTTTTGTCTAAATAATCATAATCTGGAAATACCTCTGCTTTAATTACATCTTTCTCTTCACTAACTACAATTTCTTTAAGCATTCTATTCTCTAAAAGTCCATTTTCTAATTCTTCTGGCGATACATTTTCACCATTAGCTAAAATTATAAGATTTTTTCTTCTTCCAGTTATATAAAGATAATTATCTTCATCTATATAACCTAAATCCCCTGTTTTAAGATATCCATTAACTAATGTTTCTTTTGTCTCTTCAGGCATTTTATAATATCCCATCATGACACTTGAACCTTTTACGTATATTTCTTCATCTACAACTATAGCTTCACAATTTGCTACAAGTTGCCCTACAGATTCTTTTTTTACTTTTCCAGGTAGATTAGTACTTATTACAGGAGAACATTCAGTCATACCATAGCCTTGTATTACATCTATTCCAAACGCCTTAAAGCCATCAATATACTTTGGATTCAAATATGCACCACCGCTATAAATAGTTTTTAGTTTTCCTCCTAAAGCAGCCCCTGCAATAAGCTTTTTAGGTAACATCACACTAGCATCCATAAGTTTGTTATACAATCCTTCTATTACCATAGGCACAAGGCACATTACTTCTGGTTTAAATAAACTTAAATTTTTAGAAAATCTTATCATAGAATCATTTATACATATACAAAGTCCACAATATATGCCCTTTAATATATCCATAGTAAAACAAAAAACATGATTGATAGGTAATACTGTCATTGATACGGTTCCTGGTTTAAGTTGCATATCACAAACTGTTGCATTATCAGAAAGATTTCTATGATTAAGCATTACCCCCTTACTTTTTCCTGTAGTACCTGATGTAAATAATATTGTACAAAGTTTTTCATTATCAATATCCATTGAAAATGGACCCCTATTATCCCCCATTATTTCATTCAATGATAAAGCAAATTCATTATTAAGACTTTCTGTCATTGAAATTATATGTTTTATTTTGTGGCATTTTTCCTTAACTGCTTTAGCTACATCTATTCTATTATTATCATATATTAAAACTTCTGAGTCAGACCTTTCTATAAGTTCACACACATCACTTACTGGTAATTTATCATCTATGGGAACAATCACCCCACCAGAATTCACAACCCCAAAGTAACTTATAATCCATTCATAAGATGTAGAACCTATTATTGCCACATGTTTTCCTAACATGTTTAAAGACTTTAATGCATTACTTACAGTTTCACTATCCTCTTTTAAATCCCTATAACTTCTAGTTTCAATCTCTTTTTTACTAATTTTATATTTAAATGCTACACTATCACCATAATTACTTGCTGCATAATTAATTATATCTTTCATATTTTTAATATCGTTCATCAATATCCCCCCAAGCTATAGATATTATATATTCTTTATCCCTTATACTTACCTTTTCTTGTTTAAACCTAAACCCATTTAAGTTGCAATCAATATCATCTTTAATATCAAATTCAATATTTTTAATACCATAAGATAATCCATGACCTATATTTTTTAACAATGCTTCCTTCAAAGTCCATATTCTAAAAAAATATTCATTTCTATCCATGTTTAAAGAACTTAATTGAATTTTTTCTTTTTGTGTTAATGCTTTATTTACTATAAATTTATTAGCTTCCTTAATATCCTCAATATCGATACCTACATTTCTTTCACTTATAATACAAACAACAATATTATCACAATAACTGATACTAAAAAAAGGAGAACCTTTTTTTAAACATGGCTTTCCATTTAAACCAATCATATACTTCAGGTCCTCTTTCTTTAAACGAAACTCTTTTATTAAATTTTCTTCTAATAAATTAAATGCAGCTTTATGAAGTTCTTTGTTTTTTTGTACCTTTGAAAGATTTTTATCTAAATTAACTACTTTATGCAAATACATTTTCTTCTTTAAAATTACTTATATAATCTAGTAAATCTGCTATTGAAATAAGTTTAACTATTTCTCTTTCATCTAGCTCTACATCAAATTCCTCTTCTATTTCTCCTATAACACTCATAAATTCATAAGAATTTAATCCTAAATCTTCAGCTAATCTTGTTTCTAACTTAATTTCATTACTATCCATATCTATATAATCACTTAATATATCTTTAACTTTATTAAATATCATAATAACCTCCACACTTATACACTTTCAATTATTTCCCCAATACTCTTATAAGGATTTTTAATTCCTTCAAATAAAATCTTACATATATAATAATACATATACTCTAATTTTTCTGGCGTAACTCTTCCGGTTTTATATTCAAAACTAAAGTTCAATCCATTATCATTTGATCTATGCATTACTGTTAAATATAGAGTATGTGCACAAGCTCCATTCGAATACCAATTGGTTTTATAATCAATACCACTAAAATCTATAGTTTGGCCAGTTCTTTGTTTTACGTCTTTCATAGTTAAAGGCTGA
This sequence comes from Clostridium sp. RTP31139st1_H3_RTP31139_211217, assembly GCF_040227035.1. Taxonomy (NCBI): domain Bacteria; kingdom Bacillati; phylum Bacillota; class Clostridia; order Eubacteriales; family Clostridiaceae; genus Clostridium; species Clostridium sp. RTP31139st1_H3_RTP31139_211217. The sequence continues at coordinate 4,966 of NZ_JBCOAB010000027.1, read as the reverse complement.
TAAGTTAAACTAAGTGGCTCATAAGTTTGACCTGGTTCATTATTATAAAAGCTTGTTCTATAATTTAAGTACTCAACAGGATTATAATTAGCATGTCTAAACAGGTTGTTTTGAGCTTCTCGTATTTTTTCTATGCCTTCCATAAATGTTTCTTCTTTATTAACAATTGTTCTACATGGGAAACAATGCACTCTTGTTCCACCACTTTTCTTTTCTGATATTGTAGCTCTTCTTGCTACTGTACTCATTATTGAAACATCATCTTGATAGTTAAATTTCTGAAGATAAGTTCTAAGACCCATCATTAATAAACAAACCATCGGTACTTTATTATTTTCACAAAACTCTATTAATCTATGTGATGGCTCTGCTTCTAAACTAAATACTGTAATATTAGCATCTACATTATCACTTACATTAGTAACATTTCTTACACTATCATCACCACGTTTATGTCTTTCTTCTAATAATCTTTCTATTCCATTAATATCATTGTAAATCGGTTCTGACATTTCAATTAACTTTTCAAAAAACACTCTATCTCTTTCCTTAAATTTAGAACCTGCCTCATATTCTAAATCTTTTTCTAGCTGATTTATATATGAAGCCATATTTTGGGGATATTCTACACCTTCATATCTCTTATGGCAATAAATTTCAATTATATCCTTCATAAAAACTATTAAGCTTTGAGCATCCATAGTCATATGATCTACTAATAAATATATTCCCTTATAATTATCCGGAGTAATAATCATTACTATCCTATTTAATGGCTTATCTTCTCTATCAAATGGAGTTTCTGTCCACTCTCTCATTTTAGCCTCAGCATCTTCCATTCTCCATGATGAAAAATCAAAAAATTCAATATCTCGTTCTTCCTTGTCTGCTACATATTGAAATACATTTCCTTCTGAATCAGTAACAAACCTAAGCCTCATAGATTCACATCTTGAATAGGCTTCATATATAGATTCCTTTAAAATATCAAAGTTAATATCTTCTTTTATAGTTAAGCTTGTACCTATATTCAATACTTGCTTTTTAGGACAATATCTCAATGTAAAAAAGTGTAGCTTTTGTGCATATGTTAATGGATATAATTTTTTCTCTGTCATTTCGTTAATCATTAATAATCACTTCCTTATTTGATAAGTATCTTTCTATAAAATCTTTAACTTTTTTTTCATAATTTATTGTGTCCTTATAGTAAGATTCAGCATGTCCTGCATCTTTAACTATAAGTAATGCCTTTGGCGAAGCACAATTTTTATATATTTCTTTACTCATACTACATGGAACAAAGGTATCATTATCACCATGTATAAATAGTATTGGAACCTTTGCTTTCTTTACTTCTTCAGCTGAATTACATTCATTTAATCCATATCCAGCAATACTTTTACTAATACTATTTGCTATATTAATTATTGGATACGGTGGTATATGGTACATGTCCTTTAAAACATCAACAAATACTTCCCAAGCTGAAGTAAATGCGCAATCAGATATAATGCCCTTTACATTGTTAGGAAGTTCAAGTCCACTTGCCATTAATACCGTAGCTCCTCCCATTGAAATACCATGTAATAGTATTTCACAGTCATCACCAAATCTTTCTATAATATAACTTATCCAACATAATAAATCATATCTATCCAAACATCCAAAACCAATATACTTTCCTTCACTTCTTCCATGAGCTCTAGCATCTATCATTAAAATATTAAAATTCATATCTAAATAAAATTTTGATATAGCAGCATGGTCACTTATTCCTGCATTACTTGAATATCCATGTAAACAAATAACTATTTTTTTTGAATCGTTTTTAGGAAATAATATACCATGTAATTTTAAGCCATCATTTGACTTTACATAAACGTCTTTATGTTCTTGATTAATAAGCCAATCTTTCCTCTTTTTAATTTCAGGAATATACTTAACCCAATTAGTTCCTGACATCTTTTTTGTTCTTTCAACATCAGCCCTTCCCCTTACTAAAGTTCTTTTTAGTAAGTATGAGGCTATTGCAACTTCTCCTACTGTAAAACATACTACTCCACCAATTAATAATTTCCTTATCAAATTACACCTCTCAATTAGTGAAATTTTGGCCAAAATTTACTTATATTATTTTTTATTAAACTCAAATAAATCTTTATCATCCAATATATCTGCTACTGCAGAATCATATTGCTTTAGTTTTCGTATTGCCATTTCTAAATTATTTATTGTATTTTCGATTTTCTTTTTTATATATTCTGTATACCTACACATTAAATCTCTGCGCTCATCTATAGTTTTATCACCTTGTAGATATAATTGAATATATTCTTTTATATTTGAAATAGGCATATCAATATCTCTAAGATTCATAAGCAGTCTTATCCATTCTAAATCTTCTTCTGTATATTTTCTTACACCATTTTCATCTTTTTTTACAAATGGTGTTAATCCTTCTTTGTCATAATATCTAAGAGTATATATTGAAATATTAAGTTTTTTTGATGCATCTTTAATCAAATATTCCATTTTATCCCTCCTATTAGTTCATTATAAGTGGTAGAGTGTACTCTATGTCAAATAATATATTCTTTCCTTAATCATCAAATTAATGATTTTTTCGATAAATTTCCTAGGAAATATCCATAATACTTTAATACTTTTTGTCATCTAAACCTTTACTTTGATTATCAAATATTTTCAATAAAAAAGAGAAAATAATTTTATTAACTATTTTCTCTTCTATGCTAATATGTAATTTTATTTTCTTATTTATCTTTTTTAGACTCTGGAAGATTATCTGCTACATACTTATGAATCTGATTTATATGTCTATTATTTAATCCTATAAATTTAATATTATAAAGATATGTATCATTTTTATAACTAATTCTTTTTTTTAATATCTTAGCTTTTGATGAGTATGATTGTCCTTCTATTTTGAATAACACCCGTATATCCTTACTTTTTATATTTTCATCGGTCTCAATCAACATCCCACCTGAACTAATATCAATAGTATTAGCACTATATTTTGCACTTTCTGCTGGTAATATAGTATATTTTAAATCTAATATTAAAGGTAATCTATTACTTTTTCTTCGTTGTTTTTCTTGTATTTGTGAATTTATTTCTCCCCTATAATATACTATTTGTCCTCGTACTATTTTATTTGTGATTAATAATTCTGTTGTATATAGTGACTCTGATGATATAAATTCTATCCTAATTATAGTATCTTCTTTAAATCTAACTATTTGATATTCATCTGTTGGACATCTAAAAATTACTTCTCTCTCATCAAAGCTTTCAACATATGTTGTGTATTGCCTCCCATTATATCTTACTCTTAATGATAAATTTAAATCATTTTTTAATTGCTGTTCATATTTTTTAATCGACTTATCAATATTTTTAATCGAATTCTTATTAAATAAGCTTAACATAATTCCCCCTACCTCTTTTATTCTAATATAATTACCCATTTTACCTTTAAATTATAATTTATTCCATTTTTATTATATATTATCATTAAATATACAATCAAATAATTTATTTATAATATATCTATGTAGTAGTACATTCAAATTCAAGGAAATAAATGTTAATAGCTTATTAATATATCAATTAGCAAAATTGTGAATATTAAAGTCCTAAAAATGCAATACTCATTATGTTATTTTATTATTTCTTGTGGATTATTGAATCCATACTTAATATATTATAAAATTAAATTAATAAATTATGGTATATAAATATCTATACATCCTTTTATATACTTTTAGGAGGCTTTATTATGTCAAACGAAAAACCATTACCAGCTTGTCCAGTAGAAACTACATTATCCCTTATAAGTGATAAATGGACTGTTGTAATTATTAGAGATTTATTAACTGGAACTAAAAGATTCAATGAACTAATGAGATCAGTAACTGGAATTACTCAAAAAGTACTTACTAGTCACCTTAGAAATATGGAGGCTAATGGTCTTTTAGTGCGTAAAGTTTATCCTGAGATACCTCCTAAAGTTGAATATACTCTTACCGAAACAGGCTATAGTTTAAAGCCAATTCTAGATGCTATGTATACCTGGGGTGAGAACTATAAATCTAAAAATATATAATAAAAAAACAAAGTGACACTTATAAAAGCATCACTTTGTTTTTTTATTAATTAAAGGTTATATTCCTTTGGTGGATTTCCTGAAAAATCAGCAATAACAGCATGTGCATCTTTTAAATAAAATACTTCGAATATTGGATTATCAGCACTATTATATTGTCCTTTGACAATTGGATTAGACATACATCCTTCTTTAACTTCCTTATTATCTTCAAATACCGCTTCCCCATTTAATCTTATCCAAGCATAACTAGGACTTGAAACCGAAATTTCAATTTTAGGATTAACTTGTATATCCTTATATACATCCTTTTGATTATTTGTGCAGAACCATAATTTATTATCTTTTTCAAAACAAAACATAAATGGACGGCACTTTGCTTTTCCGTCTCTTCCTATTGTTGCTAAGTATTGTACCGGGTTTTCTTGTAAAAATTCAACTACTTCTCTCATATCTTTATCTCCTTAATCACTGAAAATACTATTAATAATTTAGAAATTTTATTATTGGTGGCCACTTCCTATATTTGTATTATATCTATTATTCCAAGCAGTGAGAAGAACGCACTTTAAAGTGGCATAAGTACCTTTCAGTAATATAGTTTCCTAGAAGTAATCTAGTTTCTTCTATCAACTATAAAATTATATTATTATCTGGTCCATACACAGATTTCAATTATAATTTCTTAAAATCTCTATAACCTTTACCTTAATATTTAAAGTATATATAGTATATTCCATCACTTTATTTACTTTTTTCTTATGATAAATTACAATATCAAGTGCAACACTAATTAATTGCAAAAAAAATAACCCATACGGGTACGTTCATGTTAAA